>JAIDMV010000067.1 GCA_029050385.1 Anaeroplasmataceae bacterium
CATTAAAACGGCCATAAATAAATGCTCCTCTGAGATACTACCTTCTCCCGCAAGGAGCTTTGCTTGATGTAGGATTGCTTCTAAGGAAGCATTATATTCTCCTAAATCCTTTCTCAATATAAAAACGTCTTTTGTTTTTTCTTCTATTTCTTCTCTTGTAACTTCATATTCATCTAAGAGAAAATGGCATAAGCTATCTTCTGTTTCATACATCGCTAAAATCAAAAACTCACTGCCCATAGTTTTTATGTTATTTTGTAAGGAATACTTCTTCATCAAATTAAATACTTGTTTAGCTCTTGTATTTAATTCTTCCATGGTTACCCCCTCCTCATTGATTTATTATATGCTTTAAATTTCTTTTACATACACTACTAATCTTGGAAAAAATAGTTTATAATATAACTGAAAGGAGAATTTCGACAATGAATGCTATTTTAGTTGCAGTTACAACCTCTTACGATATTTACGATGTCGACTATTCTTTAGATGAACTTAAAAACTTAGCTGAAGCAATAGATATAAATACAGTTTTTCAAATCTCTCAAAAACTAGATGCTCCTAATAGTAAGACCTATGTAGGAAAAGGAAAACTAGATGAAATCATCATTGCCATAAAAGCGTACGATGCAGATATGGTGATTTTTAATGATGAACTAACTCCTTCTCAATTAAGAAACGTTAGCGATGTTTTGCACGTAGAATGCATTGATAGAAGCTATTTGATTTTAAAGATTTTTGAAGAACGTGCCCAAACAAAAGAAGCTTCTTTAGAAATTAAGCTCGTGAAGAACCTTTATTTATTACCTAGAATTTCCTTTTTAAGAGAAAAGGAATCACGTATAGGCGGTACTAGTGGCTCTCTATCAAATCGTGGTGCTGGTGAAACACAGGCTGAATTAGATAGAAGACATATCATGGCTGAAATCAATCGTTTGAAAAAAGAATTAGAAAAAGAAAAGACCATGAAAGAGTCACAAATTGATAAACGCAAAAGAAACAATATTCCTATCGTGGCTTTAGTAGGATATACAAATGCTGGAAAATCTTCTACGATGAATTCCTTGTTAGAATATATTGGACAAGAAGATAAACAGGTGTTTGAAAAGGATCAGCTTTTTGCAACCTTATCCACATTTAATAGAAAAATATCCTACGATAAAAAAGAATTCATATTAGTTGACACTATTGGTTTTGTGTCGAAGTTACCACATCATTTGGTAAACTCCTTCTATCAAACCTTAGCTGAAATAAAGCATGCAGACTATATCATTCATGTTGTTGATTCATCAAGTCCTTATATTAATCAACAAATCAATGTCGTAATGCAAGTACTCGCTTCCCTACAAGCCGATAAAATTCCTTCTTTGTTTCTATTAAACAAGTGGGATAAAAACGAAAATACGGGTTTACAAATTATAGGATATCCTTCTTTAAAATTTTCCAATAAAACAAAAATGAATATAAAAGAGCTTTTCGAGGATATAATAGCACATATTGGTCCTTCTAGCATACGTGCTAAACTATTAATACCATATAAAGAAGGTAAATATTGTAATATATTAGAGGAAAGTGCTTATATTTATTACAAAGAGTATCAGAGCTATGGTACTTATTATGATGTAGAAATTCCTCTTAAACAATATCACTTATTTCAACCATATGATTTAGAGAATATGGTAAATTAAAAAGGGTTGCAGATTTTTTCTGCAACTCTTTGTTTATCTATTGTTTCGTTTCAAATCTTCAATTTTTTTCATTAATTCTTGATTTTCCAACTCTAGTTTTTTAACTCTTTCATCCAATAAGCCAACCCGTATAGACAAATCAAATAAATTCAATCCGCCTCTTTTATTCATTATTCTTTTATATCTTTGATAATTCCCTTTCTTTGGAATAATAAAGTAACAAAGAATTCCTAAAAGAATAAAGAATATTCCACATCCTAAAAATACATAGCTGGTCTCTGCTTCTGTTTCTGACACGCCCAGAAGAAAGCTAATCCCCAAAATAACGAAGATGAATCCTATTGGCAAAAAAACACCCAATAAGGCAATTCGACTTATTTTACTTTGCTTCTGATAAAGTTCTTGATATTTTTCTTCTTCTAATTTTTCTTTTTCTTTTGCCTCTTGTTCATCAAAATAATCCATAATTATACTCCTTAAATTGTATGACAAAGATGAAGTGTTAAGCTATCATCTAAAGCCTTTATATTTTCTAAATCTACATACTTGACATTTAATATAAACAGAGTTGGTCCGCTACCACTGAGGTGAGGAATATAACTTAAATTATCAATCTTTTGATAAAGTTCCGCAAGCTCTGGACTTAAATTTAAAGCTGTAGTTTGCAAGTCATTAAAAATCCACTGGTCAATTTCATCAAAATCTTTATTTTTTATAGCAGCTATCAAGTTCTGAAGTTCTTTATTTCTTGATACACCATCATACACATAGTGTTGATATACTTCTTTTGTTGATAATCCAAAGCTAGGTTTTATAATCAAAAAAGATATCCCTTTAAAATCTATATCTACAGGATTTATAATCTCTCCACGTCCTGTACATAATGCTATCTGTCCATTTAAAAAGAAAGGAACATCAGAACCCAATTGACAAGCAATTTCATATAAATCCTCATAGCTTGCATTCACTTCAAATAAGCGATTCAATCCTCGCAAGGTTGCTGCAGCATCACTGCTTCCTCCAGCTAGTCCAGCCATAATAGGAATATTCTTATGCAAAGTGATATGCACAGATTCTTTAATGCTAAATTTCTCCTTAAAAAGCTTGATAGCTTTTAAGCAAATATTATCTATGATTTCTATTTCACAATCGATAGAATCTTCATATGCTTTTTCAAGGAAAACCTCGTCATATAAATCAATAGGCACCATTAAATTTTGTACCTCGTGGTACCCATCAATTTCTTTTCCTACCTCTAATGCTAGATTAATTTTAGCAAATGCCTTTTCATAAATCATTTGCCATCACGTCCTTTCTAATGAACTAACAATCTCATTTTTCCATAAGATTCTATACCACCAATACTCCCCTTTTGCATTTTAGAGAAATTATATAGATTTTCTATATCTACAATTTGGTTAAATGGTGTTATAGCAACCATTATCGCAACTATTGCAGGATCAAAGGCTTCAATATTTTTTCTGTCAAAGGAGGATGCAAAATTAGCTCCTGCAGCAATTAAGCTTTCTGCGTTGCTTCCGCACGCTCCTGCAAAGATACAAATATCATCTAAATCATATTGACTTCTAATTCGCACAATAGTTCTTATAAAATTGATTGTGTTTTTATAATTCCTTAAATCATCCAACCCTCTGTTATTATAGGAATCATGTCCTGTTAAAACAATAATATTAGGTCTTATCTTTTGAATATATCCTAAGATTTGATCAGCCATTTGCTGCTCATTGAGTTCAACACCATAAGCATATATTCCTAATGCTTTATATAAGCTCATGCATTTTGTTAAATAAAATGGATCACTATCTAGATGTAAAATCTTACCTGTAAGATGCCCTATCTTCTTTTTATAGGAAGCAATCAAGTTTTTCTCATATTCTAATTTACTCTCATTGTATCTGCTCAAATAACCTTCCTCTACAGGAACCAAATCTGATAAATCACTATCTGCAACTAATCGGATATATAATCCACTTAAGTAAGCCTTATTTCCATCAATTCCAGTAATTACAAATATAATATCATTGTTATGAGATTTTCTACTAACTATATCTCCCTTTTGCATTATCATCACCTATTTTTAGGTTATGATTTTATTTTAAATTTTGTGTTAAATAATCACTCATTCGAACAAAATCCTCTAAAGGAAGCACCTCAGCTCTTACGCTAGGAGAAATTCCTAAAACTTCTAACATTTGATTAATGTATGCTTTATCATAAACCAAGGATAAATTATTATATAGTGTTTTTCTTCGTTGAACAAAACATTGCCTAATCAATTTAGAAAATACCTCTTCATCTACTGCTTGAATAGGTAATTCATCATATACATCTAGCCTTACAACTGCACTATCCACATTTGGTGCAGGAATAAATACAGTCCTCGGAACCTTACAGATTTTTGTTGGTTTCGCTTTATATTCTACCCAAACACTTAAAGCATTATAATCCTTTGTATCTGGTTTTCCACAAATTCTATTTGCAACTTCAAGCTGCATCATCATAACATATCGTTTAATTGGTAGCTTTTTAGATAATAAGCCCAAAAGAATTGGTGTAGTAATATAATAAGGAAGATTTGCCACAACATAAATATTTTGATATTCCTTTAAATAAAGGTCAATATCATTTAAAATGTCTGCTTTTAAAATATCTTCAAACAAAATCTTATAATTCGTAAAGTTTTTAAGATTTTGATTTAATATAGGAATTAAATCTTGATCAATTTCATAGGCCAAAACAAAACCTGCTTGTTCGCATAAAAGTTCTGTTAAAGCACCTAAACCAGGTCCGATTTCTATAAC
>JAIDMV010000068.1 GCA_029050385.1 Anaeroplasmataceae bacterium
ATTTATATGATGCCAACTACGATTTGTTTTTAAGTCTTAAGGCAGAGCGTTTAGAAAACGAAAAGAAGGAACAACAGAAACTGAAAAGTATTTTAAAAAAAGAAGCAGAGTGGATGCATAGAGGTGTTGAGGCTAGAAGAACGAAAAGTAAAAGCCGTATTGAGCGCTTTGAAAAGATGTCAGAGATTACTTTTCATGAAACAAAAGAAATGGCGTTTTCCTCTAAAGATACATATTTGGGGAAAACTATCATAGAAATGAAAAATGGTGCCAAAGCATATGGAAATCTAGAACTTTTTTCTAATGTATCCTTTTCTTTAAAAAGAAATGATGTTATAGGCATCGTTGGAGATAATGGTGCAGGGAAAACGACGTTATTTAAAATTTTAATGAAAGAAGAACAGCTGGATCAAGGAGACCTCGTATTAGGTGAAACCCTAAATATTGGATATTTTTCTCAAAACACAGATTGGATAGATCCTGATATGCGTGTCGTTGACTATATAAAAGAAGAACAATCCCTAATTGAAACCTTAGATGGAACTATTTCTGTGAGTGAACTATTAGAACGCTTCTTATTTGATTCAGCATTACAGTATTCTAAAGTGAAGATGTTATCAGGTGGAGAAAAAAGAAGGCTACAGCTCGTAAGAGTGCTTATGAAAAATCCGAATGTTTTACTTTTAGATGAACCAACAAATGACCTAGACATTTATACGATCGAAATATTAGAAGATTACATCGAATCCTTTAAAGGACCTGTACTAGTTGTGAGTCATGACCGCTATTTTTTAGATAAAATATGTAATCAACTTCTTGTGTATGAGAATAAAACAATCCATCCTTATTTGTTATCTTTCAGTGAATTTTTAGAACAACTTCAAAGTCAAAAGAATACAGTATCAATTACTAAGGGAGTTAAGCCTAAAGAAAATAAATTTCCTGCAAAGTTAAGAAACGAACAGACAAAGTTAGAACAGGATATTGAACTTTACGAAAGTAAATTAAAGGAAATTTCCTTAGCTATGGAAACACTCACTACAGATTATGTAAAGCTTATGGAAAAAGAAAATGAAAAGAAAGATATAGAAGCAAAATTAGATGTAGCTATTACAAGATTATTTGAAATTGAAGAAATTAAAGAACAGTATAAGTAATGAGGTATTCGTATGATAAAAATAAATAAAAAAGACCAAAATATTTTTGTTTATCATAATCAGGAGCCTATTGGTTTTATTCATTATTTTACGAATGTGTTTCATAAGAACAATTTGTATTTAGAGTTTCATTTAATGGAATACAAATTAGAAGACAGTCAGGAACTATTCAAAGAAATTGAGCATTCTTTTTCTATGCCACTTCAAGTTATGCTTTATGAGGATGAGGTAGAAATAATTCGTTTTTTAATGTATGCTGGATTTGAATTAAAAAGAAAATGCTATGAATATGTTGTAGGAAAAAAGGATGTAAAGAAAAAAGTTTTTTCAAATGGTAGTCTAGAAATGATTACATATTTGGAATCGGATTATAAATTTTGTGTAGAAAACCTATATAATAAATATAAAGAAAATCATAAAGCTATTTCTCCTCTAACAGCTACAGTAGAAGAATTTTCTAAAGATTTACCTAAAGAAGTCGTTATCCAAAAAGATAAGAAAAAGATAAATCATTTCGCTTTTATTGAAAAAAATGAAATTGCTTATATTGGGAGTTTTGATAATGGCCAAATGGAAGAGTTTCTTTTTTCAGTTATAGAAACATTATTTAAAACCCATGATACTATTGAATTTGAAGTTGATTATAATGATAAAGAGATGAATCTTTTAAAGGATTGTTTTCATTCCCAAAAAAGTATCTCCTATGATACTTTTATAAAATCATATAAGAAATGAAGGTGTAGTTATGTCAAAACAATATTGGAAGGCAGGAAATATGCTTT
The DNA here is from genome assembly GCA_029050385.1 of Anaeroplasmataceae bacterium. Taxonomy (GTDB): domain Bacteria; phylum Bacillota_I; class Bacilli_A; order Acholeplasmatales; family Anaeroplasmataceae; genus Pelethenecus. Next base: position 1,940 of record JAIDMV010000068.1, read on the forward strand.
ATCCTTTGCCAGCAGTTCTTGTGAGTTTGCAAGATAAAAATGGAAAAAATAATATTATAACAATTGCATGGACTGGGACTTGTTGTACAAATCCACCGATGGTCTATATTTCTGTAAGACCAGAACGATATTCTTATCCTATCTTAAAAGAAACAAAAGAGTTTGTTATTAATTTGACAACAGAGGATTTAGTTTACGCAACAGATTATTGTGGGGTGACTTCAGGAAAAGATGTCAATAAGTTTGAAAAAACCAAACTGACTCCTATGGCATCTAAATATGTCAAAGCCCCTAGTATTAAGGAGTCTCCTGTAAATATAGAATGTAGAATTAAAGAAATTATACCATTAGGATCTCATGATATGTTTCTTGCAGAGGTATTAGGTGTAACAGTAGAGGAATCCTATTTAGATCAGAATAATCGCTTTAATTTAGAACAATCAAATCCAATTACTTATTCACATGGAAAGTATTATGCACTTGGAAAATATTTAGGTAAGTTTGGATACTCCATTAAAAAATCTTAAATCTTGTTTAATAAATCAGCTTTACTGATGGCTTCTAATTTGGTAAGAACAAATCTCTTCTTGCCCACATCCTTAATAGAAGAACCACATAAATAGATTGTATCATCTATAATAATAAATCTGTCATGTATCTTATTTGTTTTAATGACAGTAAGATTGTGATTGATATTAAAC
>JAIDMV010000069.1 GCA_029050385.1 Anaeroplasmataceae bacterium
AATATCCGTCATAGTTGTTACAATCTCTATGTTTATTCTTTTCAGTTTCAGTAAATCCTTTTATATATTTTTACAAAGAAAAAGTCATCCTTTATAGGATGACAATATTTTTAAAAGTGTGTGTGTGATCTCATGAGTAAATTGGGAGATAATATATAGTGCGAAATCACACACACTTATAATATACAACATTTTTTTCTAAAAATAAAGACTTTTTTTCATTTTTTTTAACTTTTTTTCATTTTTTTATCAAAATCGACAGCAAAATACTCACTTTTTCAATTATTTTCTACAAATTAAGCTATATTTGCAGCTAAAACCCGTAAAAAGTTTTTATAAGCTATCTTTTCAATTTCTTCTTCTGTGAACCCTTGATTGCGCATTTCTTCAAAAAGCTTAGGCATAAATGAAGCATTTTTCATCTTTATGTCAGGATTAATTCCATCAAAATCACTTCCAAGTGCAATTACCTCTACACCTGCAAGCTTTTTAATGTATTTCATATGCTCAATTACACAAGAAATGGTATCCTTACCAACTTCTTCATTTTCATTTAAAAATGCAGCACAGAAATTCATTCCCATAATGCCACCATTTTCCTTTAGCTTTAAAATCATATCATCTGTTAAATTTCTAACATGATTGCATACACCTCTAGCATTGGAGTGGCTTGCTATAATAGGTTTAGAAGAATATTTTAAGCAATCGTAGAAGCCTTTATCAGAAAGATGAGAAACATCCACAATCATTCCTAAACGATTCATTTCCTTTACCATTTTTATTCCAAACTCTGTTAAGCCTTCTTCTGTGTTTGGCTTTTTAAAATCAGGATGCTCCGTAAGTTTGAAATTTGGATGTCCTACACCATTTTCAAAATTCCAGTTTAGACAAATCATTCTTACACCGAGTCTATGAAATGTTCGAAGATTGGCAAGATTAGATTCTGTCACTCCACCCTCTTCAATTGTAAGTAAACTACAAATCTTTCCTTCTTTCTGATTTTTAGCAACATCAGAAAATTTTAGCACAGGAGCGATATACTCCTTATACTTTTCAATTTCCTCATAGTAACGATCAATCATCTCTATGCAGTATTGAAAAGGATTTGGTGTTTTCTTTAAATATACAAACATCGCAAAGCATTGAAGTAAGCAGTTTCCTTCCTTTAAAAGCTTCAAGTTAATTTGAAGAGGAGCATCTAAAAGATGAGTATCTTCCTTCCCCATAAGCTCGGATATCGTATCACAATGAAGATCAATGTAATTCATTATATTCCTCCGTTACTAAGAATTGTCTTATTTCACATACAAACATTGTATGAAGATCTCCATCATTATAGTACTGTGTTTTGATCTCTTCAGGTAAGTTTTCGTATGGTAAATCAATAGAATAGAGTTTTTTCATCTTAAAACAATATGTGGCTTGTCTAATATAGGCACCGTCATAGTCTGGATCATAGGTATAAGAAAGGTTTGCATTCTTCATCTTGTCCTCATTTTTTCCTGAGTTTGTCCCTATATATAAAACATTCTCTTTATATTTTTCATCTAGAAAGGATAGTGTAACGCTATCACTTTTTTCTAAAAAGGAGTAGGTATGTCTTGATTTTCTTACGAAGACATATGCAACGTCCTTTCCCCATAAAACACCTATTCCTCCCCATGAAACGGTTAAAGAATTAAAACCTATGGCTTTGTCTCCTGCCGTAAGAATGGCATTTTTCTGTTTTAAATCATTAAAAATATTTTCCTTATAATAAGTATCTAGTTTTTTAATCATACTGCACCTCGTTGTACCATAATAGTTATAAATGAAATTAAGTTGTTTGTTAAATGGAAAAACCAAGAAGCATAAACATTTTTATTACATAGATGATAAGTTAAACATAATAAAAATCCACTGAGCAAATAGGGAATGCATATCAGTATATTTTCTAAAGGGCTATATTCTGCTTCTATGAAGGTAGTTACTACATGGGGAAGCGTAAATACAAGTATAGATACAACATAGGAAACAGCGATATGATATTTTTTTAGATATTCAAAAATGGCTTTTCTATAAATAAGCTCTTCTACAATTGGAGCACATACTACTACTGCAAAAAACATAGCTACAGCGCCACCATTATGAATGAGTATTTCTATAGAGGATTGATTTACAGAAGTTTTATTAATTATTTTATCTATACCAAATTCAATTCCATAAGATATCCCATAACCCACAGCTGCACATAATGGAATAAGCCAGGCTAATTTTTTATATCCATTTACAAGTCCCTTTTCATCTTCTTTTATATGATTTCTCATATAGAAAATGACAATCACAAATAAAAGAATATACATTAAAAGATTTGCTAAAGAATTACAAAAAACATAAAGCCTGTCTCTTACACATCTGACGCTGCCGACGATCTTA
>JAIDMV010000007.1 GCA_029050385.1 Anaeroplasmataceae bacterium
ATAAAAGGCATTTTAAGGGGGATTTTAAAAATTTTTCTCAAGAAGATATACAAAAAATTTTATTAATGAATGAAGATATCATTTCTATTAATTACGAAGAGAAAGAACATTCTCAAAAAGATATGTATTTAGTAGAGTTTGATGATTCTAAAATCAAAATAAAACTTTTTAATGAGTGGTACGAGTTAGAAGCTTCAAGATTCCAAGATTTAATATCTTACGATATAGAAGGAATAGAGAGATATAAGGGTAATATCTCTACTGATGCCACTGGGGAAGGTTGGATAATTGTAAGTAATAGTGCGTTAAATAATTTAATCAATACCAACCATTTCTTTTATAGTAGTGAAGGAGATCATATAGGGATTTTGAATGATTATTTAAAATTAACAAAAATAATAAAAGTCTATGGCTTATATTTTTATAAAGAAAATATTTGTTACTTTAACAAAATGAATTCTGATTTATGTAATGAGGCTTTAAAATATTTAATAGAAACAAATTCCATAAATGAAATTAAAACTAAAACTTTATTGAAAATATTAGAGATAGTAGAGGATATTTCGGCACAACAAGTAGTTAATTATATTTTAGCTAGAAAGGAATCAAAGGAACTAGCACTTTTTGGATTGTCTCTATTAAAGAAAGGCTTAGAGACAGGTTGGGTAAATACTTCTTTAAAACAGTTTAAATCTTTTTGTTCTATGAATGATTTGAATACTCTTTACAGAGTTGCTCCAAAGATTGGATATAGTTTAATGGAGTTGACGAAAATAGATGATAATTTGTTGAATGAACAAGACAGAATTATCAAAGAAGACTATTTGAATAATAGGAATAATATGATCAATGAAATAAACATTAAAGTTGGTAAAATTACAACTTCAGGAATACGTGAACGTATGAAAAAAATGCAGTCATCAGAATTTACAAAAAAGTTCAGCAATAAACTCAATAAAATGGTTGGGCATAAGAAAGACAACATAAAAGATTATTCAGATGATAAGCTTAAGACTTATTACGAAGAAGTAATATTTTTTTACGAAGACTATGAAAAAATGGAAGATTTAATAAAAAAGCATGAGGAAAGGAAGTAATAAAAAATGTCAAAATACACAACAATTGAAATTTGGAATGAAGTTTATGGAAAGCTAGAAGAGGTGAAAGATTATGCAGGTAGATTGATGAAAAAAACTGCTTGTGGTAATCCTGATAGCAAGTATCATCCAACATTAGACCATATTAGACCTATATCTAAGGGAGGTAAAGATATAAAAGGAAATCTTAAAATATGTCACACACTTACCAATGAAGAAAAAGGTGATGATTTCCCTCATTGGATGACTAATGGTAAAAAATTTAAAGCCAAAAAGAAAGATGGAGAATTAGGTTCTTATATTGTTGTACCAAATTAAAAAATGAAGGGAGGTAAAAATAAATGGGAAAAAATGGACAAGGTGTATCATCTAATACACATACTCAGCAACAAAGAGATCATTATGCTAATCAGCATAATCCAAACAATCCTGCTTATCAAGCAAATAATAATAATCATGCTAATCAGTTGAATCCTAATAATCCAAATTATAAAGGAAAACGATAAGATTAGTATAAAAAGCCTTACTAATGAAAGACAAATACTGAAATTGGTAAGGCTTTTATTTTATAATTTTTATCTATAAATTTTTTATTCCAATATTTTATGAGAAATGGTATAATAGCATATGTATGAAAA
>JAIDMV010000070.1 GCA_029050385.1 Anaeroplasmataceae bacterium
AAACAAGATTAATGAAATAATAAAAAAAACTTTAAACCAATTAGAACATATCTTATATTCTATTGTATCTTTCAATTCAATTGTATGCACATTACCCCTCCTTATAATAAATTGATTGATTAAAATTTAAATGTTTAAAGAAACATTAAAATACTTTTTAAAATAATCTCTTATAGCATCTTTAGGATTATCACTTAAATTCGTAGGCATATTATCCTTGTTGAACCATTTTGCCTGTTTTACTTCCCCATCTGTATTATTCAAATCTCCATGATATTTATGACATACATAAACTATATCTATACAGGATACTTCATCACCATTAGGATAAATGTGATGATATTTTTTGCCAGAATATACGCCTAAAAATTCTACTTCATCTAGTTCTAAATTCAGTTCTTCTTTAATTTCTCTTTTAGCAGCATCTAAAGTATTCTCATCCACTTCAATTGCGCCACCATGATGACCCCATTTCCCGTCATCTCTTCTTTGTTGAAGTAATATATTGCCTTTTCCATCACCGATGATAACACATGCACAAGGCATTATAATAGTCTCATGACCAACTTTTTTTCTTAAATTCATTATATAAGACATACACTTTTTCTCCTCGTATTATAAATTTGGTCGGAAAGATGGGATTTGAACCCACGATCTCTAGCTCCCGAAGCTAGCACTTTACCAAGCTAAGCTACTTTCCGGTATGGGAAATTTTTATTTCCTATCTATCTTTTTTTGCCAATCTTTTAACCCAAGAACAATCACTCTATCATACTCTTCATTATAAAGAATCTCTACTTCTTTATTGTTATATTCAGACATTGGAAAAGCAAGAAAAAAGTCGGACCACATTGCTTTAGTATCTGAAGAAATACTTTTCATATCTTCTGTCATAAATCGAACTGTATAATAGACATGACCTCTATAGGAAAATGAAGTATTTGGATGGTCTAAGATTACTTTATATAAAGATGAATTTTGAGATAATCTAAGAATCTTTTTATAATCATTAAAAGAATAAATGATGAATGGGAGTAATGTACAAAAAATAGTTACAATAAAAATTGTTGCCGTGAGAAAGCAAATTCCTGCAACTGTACCAGTTTGTTCAACTTTATCTATATTTACCACAAATGCAATCAAGGCAAAAATCATACTTAGTGCAAATAAAAAGCCCAATATTCCACAGTAGTATTTCACTTGTTTTATACGCCATCTGCACTCTAAACATTGTTTTAATTCTACTTGACTATACATTATTATCCCTCTTTCTTACAAATATACCAAATATCAGAACCTATAAAACCACAGGAACGATAGAATTCTTCTGGATTTGATGTATTATCTACCCTACCTGATACTGTCACAAATAACGCTCCAAGTTTTTTAAAACGATGTAAAAGACAAGAAATTATTCTCGTACCATATCCTTCTTTTTGAGATTGAGGCAAAGTACAAATCCATTCAATAACTCCCTCTCTACATTCCCTATCATATTCGGCAATTCCACAAGCAATAAGCTTTCCTTCTATTCTTATTCCTACCCATAGATTTTGATAAAACGTAGGATGAGATTTCATCCTATTTAAATCCTCTAAGGTAAGCTCTATATTTTCTTTTTCAAAACAAATATTTAATAAATGCAACAATTCTTCTGTTATATCTATCGTCTCAATATCCTTTGGTATAGGTTTTAAATCTTTTAATGGATGAAATAATCTAAAATATCTTTGATATTCATCATATTGATGATGAAATTCATTTTGAT
>JAIDMV010000071.1 GCA_029050385.1 Anaeroplasmataceae bacterium
GTTTTAAGATAAATATAAGGAGATTTATGCCTATGTTATGGATAGATTATATTGTATTGGTTTTATCAATCGCTTTAATTGCTATCGTGATGATGCAAGATTCTAAAGATGATATAAATGATGCCTTCAATGGTAGCAAGTCAGAACTATTTAAAAATCAAAAGGCTCGTGGACTTGAATTAGTATTACAAAGAACCACAATTGTTCTAGGTGCTTTGTTTGTTGCATCCGTCATTACATCTGTTGCCTTACATCAAGCTTGAGATTTCGAAAGAAATCTCTTTTTTTTCCCACAAAGGAGGTGATGAAGTATGGAAGAAAAAATAATAAATTTAATCAAGCAGGGAATTACAGAATTCGATGAAATTCAGTCGCTTTCCAACATTTCAAAGAAAAAATTAATCCTAATTCTACAGGAATTAGTAGAAGCTGACATACTTTATCATCCGAAAGGGACAAGATATTATGGCTTCATAATGAGTGGTATAGTCACAATAAAGAATGCAGGATATGGTTTTATTACTGTTGAAGGAGAAGAAGCTGACTACTTTGTCAAAGAAGAATTCTTAAATAACATCTATGATGGAGATACTGTTTTATTTTATCCTTATTTTAGTGGCCACAGGCTTTGTAATGGTGCCATTATCAAGGTAGTAAAAAGAAGCCATGAATTCATTATAGGACATTTTAGAAGGAGAATTAAAAAAGGAAAGCCTAAATCCTTTATTTATTCTTCTAATCCAAGATTTCCAATCAAAGCTATTGTAAAAAAAGAAATCCCTGACCTTGAAGAGGATATGGTAGTCTATGGAAAGCTTTCCTATGTAGGAACCGCCATTGAGGCAGAAGTTTTAGAAATCATTGGTCATAAGGATGATCCAGGCATTGAGATTAGCGAGATTGCCTTAAACTTTGGCTTTCAACTAGAATTTCCTAAAGAGGTCTATGATGAAATTCATGGGATAAAAGACTATGTAGAAGAAGAGGAATATAAAGATAGAAGAGATTTTAGAAATCAGCTCATTATTACAATTGATGGAGAGGATTCTAAAGATTTTGATGATGCCATATCTGTAGAGAAAAATGAGGATGGTAGCTTTGAATTAGGGGTATATATAGCAGATGTATCTCATTATGTGAAAGAAGGAAGTCCTCTTGATAAGGAGGCTTTAAAAAGAGGAACCTCAGTTTATCTAGCAGATCGTGTTATTCCTATGCTTCCTCATAAGCTTTCTAATGGAATCTGTTCTTTAAATGAAGGCGTAGACCGCTTAGTTTTAGCTTGTTTAATGTGCATATCTAAGGAGGGAAACCTCCTTGATTATGAAATTGTAGAGGGAGTCATACGCTCTAACCACAGAATGACCTATAAAAATGCCAATGAAATTCTAAAAGGAAACAAAGAAATTGAAGCTCTTTATCCTGATTTAATTGACCCACTCAAGACAGCTTTAGAGCTTTCTAAAATCATCAGAAGAAAAAGGACAAAAAAAGGCGCTTTAGATTTTGAGATTAAGGAATATAAATTCAAATTAAACGAACAAGGAGAGCCTATAGAGATTATTCCAATTGACCGAGAAGATGCTGAACTTCTAATCGAAGATTTTATGCTGATGGCAAATGAAACAGTTGCCTACCATATGAATATTATGAATTTACCTTGTATGTATCGTGTCCATGAAAAGCCAGATCAGGATAAGCTAGTTGAAACTTTAGAACAATTGCATACTATGGGAATTGATACAGCACATAGTAAGAAAAAAATAAGTTCCTTAGACCTTCAAAAAATCATAAAGAATATGGAAGAGCTTCCCCATAAGGAAATTTATCATAACCTTGTTTTAAGAAGTATGATGAAGGCTAGATACTCTGATAGCTGTTTAGGGCATTATGGTCTTGCAATGCAATATTATTGCCATTTCACATCTCCTATCAGAAGATATCCTGATTTAATGGTTCACCGCATAATTAAACAAGTCTTGCTTCATCCAAAGAATTTAGAAGAGGATATACATCATTACAATCAAATTCTATCTGATATTGCGTTAAGAAACTCTAAAAGCGAGAGAAGCAGTATTGATTGTGAACGTGAAGTGAATGACATGCTATATGCTTGGTATATGGAAAAGCATATCAACTCTACTTTCACAGGAGTAATTACTTCACTTACCTCATTTGGTATCTTTGTAACTCTTGATAACGGGGTTGAAGGTCTCGTGAGTATAGATGCTATGTCTAGGTACTTTACTTATGATGAAGAGGATTACTGCTATACGGATGGGAAAACTACTTACAGCCTTGGTGATGAAGTAGAAGTTATCGTAATTCATGCTGATAGAACCTCACAAAGGGTTGATTTTATGTTCTTAAACGACTATAATTTAGGTGAGGTATAGCGTATGAAAATCGTATGTACAAATAAAAAGGCTGGTTTTGAATACTTTATCCTAGACAAATTTGAGGCTGGAATTAAACTTACTGGAACAGAAATCAAATCTGTCCGAGCAGGTAAATGTAATATTAATGATGCCTATGTTTTAATTAAGAACAATAAGCCCTATATCATCAATATGAATATAGCAAAATATGATCAAGGTAACATATTTAATCATGATGAATTTCGTTCTAGAGAACTCTTACTTCATGAACATGAAACAGTGAAGCTTGCCACTAAGGTTAAGCTTGAGGGTTTAGCTATAGTTGCTTTAAAGGCTTATTTTGTGGGCTCTTTACTCAAGATTGAAATAGCCTTATGTAAAGGTAAAAAGCTTACAGATAAGAGGGAATCTCTAAAAGAAAAGGATAGTAAAAGAAGAATCGAAAAAGCATTAAAGGATGCAACAAGATATTAATTCTATAGCATAAGTCTATAGAATTCCATGGGGTCGTTTATGGATTCGCCGTGGCAATTTAAGCTATATAAGCACGTAGCAGTAGTCTGCTTTAACAACGTCGAGGTTAAATAACCGCAAAAAATACACATTTATTTGCACGCTCTAACAATATGAGCGCTGCATACGCTTGCTAATTTAATCCAAGCGGCTTTGCAAGGTTTGTCTCCTATAGCATTCCTTCAAAGGTTCAACTCATATAGGATATACCTATCTAGTGCTACTCTAACTCGGTAGAAGAATCTAATAGAGCGTAGTTTGTCTTTGGCTTGTTTATTTGCTTAGGGCAAATGAAGACTTTAAATAAACTAAACGTGTAGAAAGTATAGTGGCGTTGCTGCGTACGGGGGTTCGATTCCCCCCGGCTCCACCAAATTAAAAAAATTGCTCTTCAAAATGGAGAGCTTTTAT
>JAIDMV010000072.1 GCA_029050385.1 Anaeroplasmataceae bacterium
CTATATATCCTATAATTTCTGTATTGCTTTTTTGAATTTGAATGATAGAATTCTTGTATTCGTAAAGATCATAAAATTCTGTTTCACTTATTTTTTTTCCTTCTATATTAGGAAATGAATCTACGTGTGACTCAATAAAATAATCACTTTTCTCATCTGTCTCATAGGATTCTAAATTATTAAAATCTTTTTCAAACTTAAAATCAATATGTATATTTATATGTGCAATTTGAATTGTCATCATAAACTATCACCGCTTTTTATAATTCTACCATATTTTTAAAACAATTCCTATATTTTTAAAAAAAATCATAAAAAGAAAAATAACTCCACAACAATGGAGTTATTTAAGACGATTATTTTTTAGTTTTCTTTTCCTTTGTTTTCTTTTCTTTTACTACTTTAACTTTCCTTGTTGCTGGTTTAGCCAAGAAACCATCAATAAATAAAATTAAAGAAATGAGTAAAATAAACACAACAAAAATCCATAATATGACTATGTCTTGGAAAGGTGGCTTGATGTAGAAATAAACACCGAAGCTAACTAAAGCAACTGCAATGACCAACCACCATACTGGATAACGATCATTATTTCCGCGTTGATGATAGTAAGCTCTAAAAATCTCTACTGTTCCTCTGCACCACATTGCTAAACCTAAAATAGCGCATGCACCATTTGTAATATTAATAACTTTAAATTGCTGTAATACACATCCTAACGCAATTAAAGCTAATAATGCAAATTCTATTATGGTCAATACTTTGACTACACTATTTGATCTAGCAAGTATCTTTTTAACAAGGAACAAACATAGATATAAAATAATACATGCACATATTATCATATTTATAATTCGTGTTCCCCATGACTTCCAAAATACCCAATCAGGACAGCCAGACCATACAGGCATTAGCATTATACCAAGAATAAATCCCAAAACACCAAAAACAATATATACCCAAAACCATTTTGTTTTTGTTGGGTGTAAAATTGAATCAACTAATTTTTTCATTTTTATCCTCCTTACTATACTATATTATTATTATACCTCAAATTAAGAAAAGAATAAATAGAGACTGAAAAAATTAATATGAAACTCCTTTTACCTCTTCAATGCTAAGACCTGTAGCCTTAGATAAAAATTCATATGTTGTTCCTGTATGCTTCGATACATATTTCTTATTCATAAGATACTTACCAAGATCTTTCGGCTTTTTTTATTTCATTTTTAAAAATATAAAAAACACTTTTCAACCAAAATGAATAAGTGTTTTTCATCATTATATATTTATTTTATAAGTCACTGCATCAAAGCTCTCGCCAGAAACTATACGATAATTCTGTTCTCTATAAAACTCTTGAAAGCCAAGTTTTTTGATAACCTTAAGCATACGGTGATTCCCAGACCACGTTTGTACAAATAATGCACGATGCCCCTTTTCTTTTAGATAATCTATGAATAACTGTAAAGCTAAAGTTCCTACACCATGACCTCTATCCAACACAGCAGGAATATCAATTCCGATAGCCAATAGTTTCTCCTTGTTTTCTAGATATCCCAAGTCTTGATAAGCACATACCCAGCCAATATGTTTCCCATCATACTCTATTTCCAACCTGTATCTAGGATCGGTTTCTTTTAATCCTTGAGTATATCGATAGTATTCAGTCCAAGCTTGTCTTTCTTCTACTTCACTTGCAACCTCTTCCTCTTCCCAAGGTGCATCCCACTGCATCCACTCTGTGTCCTTTGTAAACCAGTAGACATAATCTTCAATGTCAGATTCTATCATATCGCGTAATCGAATCATATCATCCTTCCTCCTAATAATATACCTTATATAAATATAGACCACAGCCATCTAAAATATATTTAGAGTCACAAGGATTTTTAGATTCTAATATTTCTGTAATTTTTGTAGGTTCAAAGTGATGTTTCCCAATCTCAACTAAAATACCCATCATCCTTCTAATTTGATATTTTAAAAATCCATCCCCTAGAAAACGAAATTCCAAATGATCCTCAAAAGGAATAATCTGAATATCAAATATTGTTTTTATTGTAGATTTACGTGAATCTATGCTTGCAGAGGCAAAGCCTTTAAAATCATGAGTTCCAATTAATAAAGATATACCTTCACGCATTGTATCAATATCTAGGTTGGGTATATAAGGCATATATCTTAAGGTCAAAGGATCATATTCCTTTGTGTTAATATAATACCGATATTCTTTTTTGATTGCACTAAAACGAGCATGAAAATTATCATCAACCAATTCACAGTCTTTAATATAAATATCCTTAGGTAAAAAAGAGTTTAATCCTTTTTGCACACCAAGTGGAGGAATATTCGATTTTAAATCTACATGAAATACTTGTCCTACCGCATGTACATATCGATCTGTTCTACCTGATGGATATATCTTCACTTCTTCATTACACAATTTTAAAAATGCTTTATTGATTTCAAGTTCAATCGTTGGAAGAGCATTTTGAATTTGAAACCCCATATAGTTGTAGCCGTCATAACTACATATCAACTTATATCTAGCCAAGGAAACGACTCCAAATAATCAGTCCTAAGAATCCTAAGCTTATTATAAAACTAAAGTAATCTAAAACTCTAAATTTTAATTCATCTAGTTTTGTGCGCTTAGCTCCTATGACATAACCTCTAGCTTCCATAGCATTTGATAAATCCTCTGCTCTTCTAAAGGATATAACAAACATAGGAATAAGTAATGATATAATCTGAGTTACTTTATTATGAAGCTTCCCTTCCTGAAAATCAACTCCACGAGAAGCCTGTGCATTCATAATCTTTTTTGATTCTTCATATAAAGTAGGAATAAATCTTAGCGTTAACGCAATCGTCATAGAAAATACACTAACAGGA
>JAIDMV010000073.1 GCA_029050385.1 Anaeroplasmataceae bacterium
GAACACTATATCCTATAAATTCACTAGCTTTCTTAGCAACATTCACTAATAAAGTATTTTGGAAATTAAAAGCAAACAATTCAAACAATCCCATAGAAATTAAGAATCCCAATAAAGATGTCAATGTAACAGTGATTAAAATATCATATACAAACTGTAGCATAATTTTTGCCCTGGATTGTCCTAAGCATCGATAAATACCTATTGTAGATATTTCCGATATCATTTTACTTCTCATCATCAAATATATGAATAGACCTAAAACCACAATTGTACCAATAGAAGCACATCCGAATACTAGCTGTTCTGTTTTATGCTCATCTCGTAAAGGAATTGCTAAATAGTCATATGTATTTCGTATCTCAGCAGTAACTTTTTTCATAGGACTTCCTCCACCTACAATAAAAACTTCTGGATAATATAGTTGACTGCCTTTATCTATATGAAACCAACACTCAGATGCATTATTCATAACAACAAAATCTCTATGACAAAGAACTTGACATTGTAAGGTATCATAATCTGCAATATACTTTCCTACTATTTTAAGACGACCACCATCCAAAGTTTCTCCTACAGAAAAGCTGGAATAAATACCTACAATACATTCATCTACTGCCGTTGGTTCTTTTCCTTCTATAATTTTGTGATCGTGGTATTGGAAAGTTTCTGTGGTCCCTTGATAATTTGAATATTTAAAAGAACTTGAAGTATACCCGATAAAATCTTCTTTTGTCGTAGGAGCATCATTTAGTTCAAATAGCCCTACAACAGAGTACGATGTGATTAACTCTAAGCCACCACCACCCAAAGATGGATTTCTATCTTTACTATTATTAAACACTTCAAAAGGAACACCCGCCAAATACTTTTGCGCATTCGGATAGTTGCTAGGCATTAAAATATTATGAGATACTCGATCTGATTCATCCAAATCCCTTCCTGCAACAACAGTATATGTATTATATTCTGTCTCTACTGGCCAATGTCTCCATTTTATATTAGGAATCAAGCTGGTTTTGACTTCAAATACAGTAGAATAAACAGACATATAATCTTCATCGTTGATATAATTTAGATTTGTCGTAGTATTTGCAATGCCAGAAATAACAAATTCTTCAGGGAAAAATTCAGAAAGCTTTCTTGCCACTTTTAAATTTTGTCCCATCAAAGCCTCGTAAGAACTGAAAAAATATCCATATTCTTTGATAATATCATCTGCCATCCTTCTACTAATGAGGATTTCTCCTTTGGCAGGCATTTTTCCACATTCTAAGGAAATCTTTCTTGTGGAAGCAGAAATAGCATTTATTTGTAATAATCCTGTTACTTGTTCATTAAAATTTACTCTCCTAGAGATGGCTACTGAAAAACTAACAACTTTTTCAACATCAGAAATATTGCCTTTCGTTAAATTCTTATACATAAATTCATTTTCATACGAATAACTAACATAAAGGTTATTATATAACTG
>JAIDMV010000074.1 GCA_029050385.1 Anaeroplasmataceae bacterium
AATAAACAATATCATTTTTTAAAAAATAAATGATTAAATAACTGATAAAAGCTAAAATTCCTACAATCATAAGAAAAATTTGGTCTTTAAAAAATCTCTTCCAAGGACCATCTGTTTTTATAATTTCTTCTTGCGTTATATCATTTTTTTCCATTTTTATTCCACCTGTTCCCTTTTTAAGAAAATAGCGTAGTTAAAAACTCAAACGTTTCTTCTTTGATATCCTTTTTTGAAATGGTTAAATAATTTTTTTTGCGCACTTCAAAAACAATTTCTTCTTTTTCTGCCACATAAAAAATTTTTTCCATAATGTCAAAGGGAAGTTCACTCCTATGATTGATTCCATTCACATGATTTGTTAATACAAGATGTGTAGTGTATATAGATAGTTGAATTGTTTTTAGGTCTTTTTCTATGTTTTTTAAATATCTAAGATTTTTATAGATTCCTTCTCCAATAAGGAACATAAGGACAATAATTGGGTAAAATATTGAAGCGTATAATTGAAAAATATTACCAGAAATCAAATAAAGAACAACAAATAAAATAGTAAAACCAACAATGATGATATAAACTGGCCATGATTTTTTCAAATACTTAATCCATAATTGTATAGAAAGATTTCTTTTTTCATGAATACTTTCTAAAGAGATTTCTTCAAGTAAAACATTTTCTGATTCCATAACTAAAGAGCCTCTTTTCTACTCAAATAATGTCTGCAAAAAGGAGAATGTCTCAGGGGATATATCGTCTTGATTTACAATTATAATATCATTATTCTTCTCAAATATAATTTCATGTGTTTTTTCTTTAAAATATATTTTCTTTAAATTCTTATAAGGATAATGCTCTGTGTAAATTATTCCTTTAAGTGTATATGTAAGTGAGATATGAGTGATATAAATATGGATTGCCGTAATAGACTTATATTTATCAAAACAACGCTTATAATGATATATTCCATCCATAAGTATAATAAAAAATAAGATTAATGGACATGCTATGCAATAATATAACAGCATTACAGATGGCATTATGATATACCAAATTACAAATGCCACGGTAAATAATAAACTAATGATCGTTCCTATCAATGTTTTTTTCAAGCATTTTTTCCAAAATTCTCGTGTATGATTTTTTTGGTGATTTGATGAAGTTTTAATTTTTTCTATTAATTCTGTTCTTCTTTCCATATTAAACTACCCCGCTATTATACTATTATACTATAAATTGTCAAAAATAAAAAGTCCTAAGATTCATCTTAGGAAATTTCTGTCAAATATTTGTTTAAATTCGTAAAGGCTATATATCTATATTCGCAATTAAAGCAATTGCTTCTATAAAGTTCCCTACCCAGCTTCTAACTTGACTTGCAGATCCGGTCGGAAGTTCACATAGTAATACCCCCTCCTCAAATTTACAACTAAAGCGTTCTAAAATGCGATTCACTTTTTCTTTGTATGGGGTTAAAGTAAGATAAACTTCTTCCAAATATTCTAAGGTTGTACCACAATCCGTAAGTTTTACTCTACCATCTGGTAGTGTTATGAAACGGATCTGAAGACAATCTGAGGTAAAGGGGTGAAATGTAGGAAGAGCAATAATAAAGTCATCCTTATGCTCTGTTATCTTCACCATATTATAATATCCATCTCTAAATTCTTGATAATCCATTTTATTTCCTCCTTAAATAAAGAAAATTAGCCTCCAATTTGGAGGCTAAATCCTATTAAAATCCAAAGAATTCCTTTGCGTTATTATAACAAACGTCTTCTACAATCTTACCTAGAGTATCTAGTTCTTCAGCTGGATATTGTCCAGACTCAACTAGATTACCAAGCATTTGACATAATAAACGACGATAGTATTCATGACGAGGATATGCTAAGAAGCTTCTTGAATCTGTTAACATACCAACAGATTGGGCAACTAAACCTACCTGCATCAAAGTTTCTAGATTTTGACGCATACCATCTTGTTGGTCTAGGAACCACCAAGCAGTACCTACCTGAACACGGCCCTTAACGCCTTCCTTTTGGAAGCATCCAGAAAGAACAGTTAAAGCATAATTGTCTCTTGGATTTAAGCAGTAAAGAATTGTCTTAGGTAACTCATCAGTTTCATCTAAAGCACCTAATAAAGCAGATAACTTAGCCATATAGTTTTGATCTTCAATTGCATCAAAGCCCGTATCTGGTCCAATCTTCTTTAGCATAGATTTAGAATTATTTCTTAAAGCGCCAATATGATATTGTTGAACCCAGCCATGCTTATGATATTCCTTACCTAAGAAGACTAATACATAGCCCTTATACCAATCCTGTTCAAGCTCACTAATTTCTTTTCCTGCCATACCCTTTTTGAATACAGCATTAGCCTGATCATATGTGCAAGGTGCATAGTGAACAACATCTAAAGCATGGTCAGATAGACGAGAGCCCATTTTGTGGAAGAAATCTATTCTTTCAGCTAAAGCCTTCTCTAAATCTTTTAATTCCTTAATCTTATAGCCTACAACACCTGCAAGCTGATTTACCCAGTCAGCAAACCAAGATAATTCAACATTAATTGCCTTATCAGGACGGAAGGCAGGACGTACATGTACTTTAAGAGTATCATCTGCGTTCATCTTCTTATGCCATTCAAGGCTATCTACAGGGTCATCTGTTGTACAAACAGTATCTACCTTAAACTTATACATCATTTCTCTTGCAGTTAAGGTTTCAAGTTTTTTGTTTGCAGCATCCCAAATCTTCTTTGCATTCTTTTCATTGATAATATCTTCAATACCAAAGTATCTTCTCATCTCTAAATGAGACCAGTGATATAATGGATTTCCTACAAAATAAGGCATAGACTCAACAAATTGCATATATTTCTTGTAGTCATCATCTGGACCAGAAATAGAATCCTCTTCATAGCCTCTTGCACGTAGGCTTCTCCACTTGTAGTGATCACCATAACGATCACCAGCACCAAGCCAAACCTCAGCTAAATTACGGAATTTTTTATCCTCATAAATTTCCTTTGGTTGAAGGTGACAGTGATAGTCAATAATTGGCATATGCTCTGCATGCTCATGATAAAGCTTTTTTGCGGTTTCTGTAGTTAATAAGAAATCCTTATCCATAAATTCTTTCATTTTTCTTCCTCCTTATAATACAACGCCGTCTTTAAAAATTGAAATTTCACGGAAGTTGTTTTGTTCATTCTTAGCCTGTTTTCTTCCAGAGGCAATATCACATAATAAATCAATGAAATCCTCTAAAAGCTCATCCATATCCTTTTTATCTACTAAGTCTCCTGCATTAAAATCAATCCAGTTAGATTTCTTAGTAGCTAAAGCTGTGTTTGTTGCAATTTTAACTGTTGGAATAAATCCACCAAATGGTGTACCTCTACCTGTAGTAAATAATACCATTTGACAACCACTACAGCCTAAAGTTGTTGTTGCAACCAAGTCATTTCCTGGAGTACATAATAGGTTAAGACCTGTAGTTCTGATTCTTTCACCCATCTTTAATACATCCTGAACTACGGCAGCACCAGCCTTTTGAGTACAGCCTAAAGACTTATCCTCTAGAGTTGTAATACCACCCTTTTTATTTCCTGGAGATGGATTATCATAAATGACCTGATTATGATTTTTAAAATAAATTTTAAAATCGTTAATTAATTCAACAATCTTTTCAAATGTAGGTGCATCCTTAGCACGTGCCATTAAAAGCTTTTCAGCTCCAAACATTTCAGGCACTTCACCTAAAACTGTTGTGGCACCATTTAATGATAAGAAGTCAGAGAATCGGCCTAAAAGTGGGTTTGCAGTTATACCTGACATACCATCAGAACCACCGCATTTTAATCCAATACGAAGTACAGATAAAGGCTTTGTAACACGTTTATCATTCTTCATTTGGTCATATAATTCTTTTAAAAGTTTAGTTCCTTCTTCTACTTCATCCTCAACCTCTTGAGCAATTAAAAATCTTGTTCTTTTTGCATCATATGCTCCTAGAGTTTCTTTAAAGGTTGAAACTAAGTTTTCCTCACAGCCTAAGCCTAATACTAAAACACCACCAGCATTTGGATGCTTTACCATATCTTGTAAAAGTGTTCTTGTTAATTCTAGGTCAGCTCCCATCTGGCTACAGCCAAAAGGATGCTGGAATGTATAAACTCCATCAATTCCTTCTGCTCCGTATTTTGCTTTAAAGTTTTCAATCATATCCTTAGCCATACCAGAAACACAGCCAACAGTTTGAATTACCCAAAGCTCATTACGGATACCATATTCTCCTGTAGAACGTTCATAAACCTCAACAGTACGGTCAGATTTATAGCCTAACACCTCAGGATATTTAGGTTCATAGGAATAGGTTATTACATCGTCTAGATTAGTAGCAACATTATGTGTATGAACATGCTCTCCTGGTTTCACATCAGCAGTTGTATGACCAATTGGAGAACCATACTTGATTACATTTTCACCTTTTTTGATTGGCTTTAATGCTACCTTATGTGCTTGAGGAATATCCTCTAATAATACAACACCCTCTACTGCTTCACCTTTAGAAAATGGACGTAATACTACTGCTACATTATCTATCGGATTAATGATGATATAATCTTTCATAAATTATCTTCCTTTTTTAAATTATTTTACCATTTTAGCTAATGCTTCACGCATAGAGCTTGATGTGATTTCATATAAAGAGTCTGTAACAAAGTCTAATACGCCATCATACTTAGTTAAATCTGCTTCCCAATGAGATTCTAAGCTTAATACATGCTTAGCAATTTTTTGACAAGCAGCCTTAGAACCATCAAAGCCAGCCCATAATTCCTTAAACATATCTAATGCCCAAGCATCATCAGCAAGCTTAATATCCTCAACTCCACGTTTTCCTCTATAGAATACCATTAATGCTGCCAAGCTAAATAATGCATGATCAGGGAAATGCTTTAAATCCTCTAAATTTTGTAAAACTGTAGGTAAAATTCTTGTCTTATATTTTGTAACAGAGTTTAAAGCAATGCTCATTAATTCATGACGTACAAATGGATTTCCATAACGCTCTAATACACTATTTGCATAAGAATCCATTTGATCTCTTGGAATATTAATAGTAGGTACAACCTCATTAAAGATGAAATCTAAAACGAATTTATTTAATTGCTTATCCTCAATTGTTTCACGTACTGTATCAATGCCAGATAGATAAGAAACTGGTACTAAGCAAGTATGAGAACCATTTAAAATCTTAACCTTTCTTTCTTTATAAGGCTTAATAGATTCAACAAATAATACATTTAAATCAGCCTGTTTTGTAGGAAGCTTCTTCTCTAAATCCTTAACTGTCTTACCATCAATTACCCATAAATGGAAAATTTCACCTACAACCATATTGTTGTCAATATAGCCTAATTGTTCCCATAATTCCTTGTCTTCATTTCTAGGATATCCTGGAACGATACGGTCAACTAATGTATTGTAATAACGGTTTGCATTTTCAACCCAGCTAATAAATTTAGCATCCATATGATTATGATTTGCTAGTTTAACTAAAGTTTCCTTTAATGTATCACCATTATGATCAATTAATTCACAAGGAATGATTTCTAAGCCCTTAGAAGCATCTCCTTTGAAGTGGTCATAGCGTACCTTTAAGAAAGCAAGTAGCTTACCTGGGAAGCTATTTGGTGTCTTTGAAAAATCAGTATCATTTGGATCAAAGGCAATACCAGCCTCAGTCGTATTTGAAATGATATATTCTAAGTCTTCACTCTTAGCATAATCTAAATATTTTTGATATTCTGTAAATGGATTAATAAAGTCCTCTAGACAATCAATAACCTGATGAGTTTTTACAGTTTGTCCATTATTTATACCTTGTAGGTATAAAGTATATAAACCATCTGCCTCACTTAATTCCTTAACACGGCCAAATGGCATAGGCTGAACAACAACAACACCTGCATTAAAGTTTGCCTTTTTGTTCATAGAATCCACAATCCAGTCAATAAATGCTCTTAAGAAGTTTCCTTCTCCAAATTGCATGATTTTTACTGGATGTGTAACTTTTTTTACAATCTTACTACTAATATTTTCCACTGTTCTGTCCTCCATTACACTTTATATTTTTTAAAAAAAGTGTTCATAATATAACTTAATTTTACCACGCTAAAACCAAATAGTCAACGAATAAGCGCCTAAAAATGAAAGCCCTTTACTTAAACTTGAATTTGGAGCCATTTTTTCTGGCTAAACCGCCAAATATTAAGCACCATTCTTAATGCCTGATCAATTAGCATACCAATCCAAGCCCCCATTACACCTAACCCAATTGGATAACATAGTAGATAGGAAACCAAAGGTCTTATGCAGGTTACACTGACTAAAGAGCTTGTTGCAGTAAACTTTGTATCTCCACTTCCTCTTAAGATTCCTGTAATAACCCACTGAATATTTTGTGGAAGAGTTGTAAATGCTGCAATAATCATAATGATTGATGCCATATTGGCACGTTCCGTTGTCTCAGGTTTATACATGCTGATAAGTAAATCTCTTGCCGAAAACATAAAAACACAAGTGATAATTGCACAAAATATTGATATTGTCATACTGACCTTGGCATATACTATAGCCAAATCTTTCCGCTTTTCTCCAAGCCGATGTCCTACAATTGCTGCCGTTCCTATCGAGAAACCGTCTGCTAAGGTAAACATTAAGGAGTTTAAATCATTACAAATGCCATGTACATAGGTTGCGTCATCCCCTAAATAATTTACAATCAAAGCAAATAAAATAAAGCCGATTCTCATAAAAATCTGATCAATAAAACAAGAGGGTAAAATATGTCCTATATCCTTTAATGTTTCTTTATCTAATATAAATAATTGCTTAAACTGAAGTTTTAAATATCCCTTAGGTAGTAAAATCGTGACTAAGCAAATCAAGAAAGCTACAGCATTACCTATTACTGTAGCTATTGCAGCACCTCCAATTCCTAACTCTGGAAAGCCCCAATGCCCTTCAATCAGTAGCCAGTTCAGTCCTATATTTACTAAATTGGCTACTAGGTTTGTCCACATCGATATTTTTGTCTTACCAATACCTCTTTGACAGGCATTAATTGTCAATCTTAAACCATTAAAAATAAAGCCTGAAGCAATAATTGTAAGATAGGTAGTTGCATAATCAATCGTATTTGAGGTTGCACCCATAAACTGGCATAAAGGACGAGCCAAGCATGCGACAAGTACACTTAAAACTGCAGAGATGCCAAAACAAAGCTTTAAACCTTCATGTAATGTTCTATTCACAGCCTCTTGATTTTTCGCACCAAATCTTCTAGAAACTATGGCAGTTAAAGCAATATTTAAAGCCGTTATAAAACAAATCATAAAATAAATCGGCTGTTTAGTTATCGTAACTGCAGAGTTTGCATCATTTCCTATCGTAGAAACCATTATTCCATCAAACATAGTCACTAACGCGACTAAAAAGCCTTCCACCATAGAAGGCCAAACAATTTTCATTACATCCTTGGTAACCTTAGAATATTTTGGAATTTCTCCTTGCTTATCAGACTCTTTGACTAACTTTTGCGTATCAAATAATCTTATCAAAGCTATCACCTCTTATTTATGATATGTTTCATGATTTATAATCTTAAAAGAACGATAAATCTGCTCTAATAGAATTACCTGCATCAACTGATGAGGAAAAGTCATTTTAGAAAAACATAAGTGATAATCCATCTTCTTTAAAAGCTCATCTCCTAGACCTAAAGATCCACCTATCACAAAAACAATGTGCGAATTGTAATAGGAAAAAATATGAGATATTTTCTCTGCCAATTCAGGACTTGTAAGCATTTCACCCTTTAAATTTAACGCAATTTTATAAGAATTTTCAGGTAGTTTAGCAAGAAGCTTTAGTGCTTCTTTGTTTTTAATGTCTGTTTCACTCGTATTATCACTAATAACCTCATCTGGTACTGAAATGAATTCCACTTTACAAAATTTAGATATTCTTTTAGAATATTCTAAAATAGCATCCTTGAGATACTTTTCTTTAATATTCCCTACACTTAGTATTGTTATTCTCATAAGCTATATACCTTTGTAGGAAGAGGGGATGTAATGACAAATTCCACCCCAGAAGTATCCATCCCTAAATCTTCCATAACCTTTTTTCTTGTTAGTTCTATAATTTCTGATAGATTGCATTCTTGAGAAATGTGGGCATAAAACACAAGTCTAGTCTTATCTCCCATAACTTTAGCTAAAGTCACTGCTGCATCCTCATTAGATAAATGACCATGATCCGATAAAATACGTTGTTTTAAAGCATAAGTTCTATCAGAAGACATCAAAATATAAGGATCGTGATTAAATTCTAAAACATAACAATCCGCATTAGAAATAGTTTCAAATAAGGAATGATGAACATAACCTGTATCTGTTATATAGACTAAAGTCTGTTGATGATCTTTAATTTTAAAGCCTACAGATTCTAATGCATCATGAAATGTAGGAAGCACTTCAATCTCAGTTTTACCCAAAGAAATAGATTCATAGAGTATAGAATTCGCCAACCTATTTAATAATATAATACTGCCTGAAGATAATTTTTCTTGTAAAACAGGCTTCAAGGATTCATTTTTTCCATTCAAAATCGCTTGGTAGGTTCCTTTTGTCATATAGCAGGTGAGGTTACCTTTTTTTAAAACCGTGCATAAAGAACGAATATGATCTTCATGTTCATGCGTTATAAAAAGTGTATCAATTTGCGAAAAATCTAAATTCAACTTATTTAATTCATTATCTATACATCTTTTACTAATGCCTGTATCAATTAAAATTTTATGATCTTCTGTCTCAACATAGGTACAATTTCCTGTAGAGCCACTAGCAAATACTTCAATACGCATTATAGTTCACCTCAAAAACATAATAGATTATAGCATACTTCGACTTTTATTGCAAAAGAAAAAGCCGAGAACTCGGCTAAAGAGTATATTCAAGGAAGCCTTATGCTAACCAAGCTGCACCAATAATGACAAGTAAAATAAATAATACTAAAATTAATGCATATCCATATTCATTAGAATTACAGTTTGCCATAGATGTGGCACCTCCTTTCCTTTCTACTACTATATTATGAAATAATATAAATTAATTTAGTATTATTTGCCTAGATATGAAATTATTTTTGCTGAAAATAAAGTTTGTTGTTGCAATTTACAACTAATAATGTTATCATATAATGTGCTATGGTTTGAAATTCTAATAAAAAAGGAGTTATCGATATATGTTTAAAAAACTAAAATCTAAATCACGAAGATTGGGCTTAGTCGTATCCTTCTTCGTTTTAATTATAACGCTGTCTGGGTGTAAATCAGCAGGTAAACCTTTAGGAAACCTAGATAAGGACACGGTTTATCTATCCGCGGGTGATCAAAAAGTCACAAAAGGTGAACTTTGGAATGAACTTCGTTGGAATGCAAGTAACGTATTAACAGACAAAATTACAGAAGTTGTTATGAAAGACTATGTTGAAAAAGTTAGTCTAATCATGGACAAATCTTATACTGATCTTACAGATGATCAAAAGAAATTATTCGCAGATGAATTTTCTAATGAGGATTACGACAAATTAAAAGAATCTTATGAAAGTCGTCTAGAAGATTATGTAATTGAAGATATTTACAATTACAATTATAATTCAACCAATAGCTATGACAAAATTAAAGATACGAACGAGTATGATGCAAAAAAATTAATCATTCAATATTGTGATGAAGTTTATACAAACTACAATTTGAAGGAAATTAACAATCAGCCTCTTCAAAATTTTGTCACTGAAGCTGTTGATAAAAGAGAAAATTATGTAACTATAGCAAAAGAACTAAAAACTTTATACTATCAATCTTTAGCTAAAGAATTATTAGCATATTCTGTATTAGAAGATGATATCAAAGAAGCTTATGAGAATAGAGATACAGACAATGAAGATGATTTAGGTTATTTCACAAAATCTGAGTATACAAATAAGTTCAAATCAGACTTTGCAAATCAATCTGACTTAAATTTAATTCTTATTCATTTCTCTACTGAACAAGAATTTACTTCTACTCTTCGTTCCTTTGGATTAAAGGTATATGAAAACAATCTTGTTTATGTTCCACTTCTTACTGATGAAAAGGGCGTTCCTACAGAAACCTTTACAGAATATTGTTCTCGTTATGACGATATGACTACAAGTGAGTTAAAGGATATTCATCAATTTTTGAATCCTTTAGCTATCGCTCAAATCTATATTCAAATGTATAACTACTTATATGGTGGATATCGTGATTATTTATATGATGATTCTTATGCTAAATACTTTGATAATGTAGAAGATTTAATTAAGATCACTTCTGATATTAGTGATAAATCTCAGTTATCTTTAGATCAAGAGGCAGATGTAAACAGAATTCGTGATGCGTTAGCCAATCAAAAAGATTCATATGATGTTGATTCTTTCTACACTAGAGAAGAAATAGATAAGATTGGCTCTTCTTTCTCTACATATTTATATGAAACATTATGCTTACCATTTAAGGCTGCAGCTGACGATGATAGTTTATGCTATTCTACTTCTACTCAAAGCTACAATAGTTCATATTGGATTGCTTATAAATTCGGACAAGATCCAGATCAATATGAAGACATTTATAATAAGAGTACAGTAGATGATGATTTATATGATAGCATTGCAGCAAATGAAGAATTAAAATTAGCTATCGAAGAACTTTTAAAGCAAGATAAAATGACTGAAAGCAAGATTAATGAAGCTTTAAAAGAAAGAACTGATGAAGTTGAAATTAAGATTTACGATGAAGCATTAGAAATTGCCTATGCAACAAGTCATTCTGACTATTCAAAGACTTATGGCAAAGCTCCAAATAATAATGTGATTGCAACATTAAAATATAATAAGAAAACATGGAATTTAAATATCGTTGAAAATAAAGAGGATGAAAAAGCTTTAAATGATGGTGTTTATAACATTCTTGAAAGACAAAACGGTATTACAACAGCTATTGATATCTTAAGCAAAAAGGTTGTTAAACAAACAAAGGCATATAAGGATACAGAAAAAGATATCCAAGACTATAAGGAAACTATAGAATTTGTATTAGCTGCTTTCTCTAATGATTATTATTCTACTAGTGGTTATTCTTCTTCAATTGGTAAGTATAACTTTATGATGCTTTATTTCCATTCTGTAGATATTAACTTCATTGTTAATGAAATATATCGTGTAAATGGTGCTGCTGCAAAAATTTTAACAAACTATAACTCAAATAAATTATTAGAATTTTTCAAATCTTATTCAGATAATATTTATAATAACTATTTTTCAATTAGTGGTAAAAGATTAGTAGTATATCTTGATGCAGATGATGATTCAGTAAAGGACGATGTAACAGACTGGCGTGCTGAACAAAAGGTATTAGCTCAAAATCTTATTCGTCAAATTTATAATGAGGTTGCTTCTACTACTGGTTCTCATGCAGATGCCTTATCTTCTATTGTTACTGAGATTAATGAATCAGCACGTGCTAAATTTGAAAATAATCCAATCGCTCCTGAAAATAAATGGGCAGAATATCGTAAGGCTGGATTAAATGTTGAAATGGAAGACATTTCAGCTGACAATAGTACTACTTCTCTAGATTTTGCGTTAAAAGCAAGATTATTAGAAATTTTCAAATCTCCTTCTTATAGTATTAATAATACTACTCCTACAGAGTATATGGAAGATTTACAAGATCCAAATACTGAAATATTACAAACAAAAGATGGTTACAATTTACTTCTTGTAACTGCAGCTGATTTCCAAACTTCTGCTGAATTCAAAGAAGAGGATGATAAGTTAGGTTTATTTAAAGACTTATCTGTATATTATAACGAAGAATATCATCAGGTTGGAAGTGTTTATAATAATGATAAGCTACTTACTATTGAACAAATTCGTTTATACGTTCTAGAATATGTATCTAGTCAAACCTCTAACCTTTCTCCAGCTGCAATATCTTCTGCTTTAAATAGTTTCTTATCTCCTGTTATTACTAGATACACAGCAAATGAAACTCAAAGAGATATTGTGATTTACTTAATTGAAACGAAAGCCGGAGCTCTTAACTTTGGTGAAAATTATGATCGTTTCCAAAAGATTTTAGAAATCAATCATAATTCTGCAGATGAATATATTTCTATTTACTTTGAAGAAGATTCAACAGACACTCTTAAAACATATGAAAATTGGTGGAAGAATCTTCAAGAAATTATTTCAGATATTTTATTAACGGAAGGAGAGAATGCATAATGAGAAAGCATAACAAATTATTCCTACTATGTAGTGCTGGATTATTAGCACTTTCTGTAGCTTCTTGTGGTGGAAAAGAAGTGAGAAACACCTCTGTTCCTCTTGGAAATTTGAATACTTCTTCTGTTATCGCATCTAATGGCGATGTTGTATTAAAAAATGATTTATTCTATTCTAGACTTCGTTCTAAAGGATATAACACTGTTGTAAATCAAATTAAAAAATCTTTATTTGCTGAAGAATATGATTTTGTAAAATCTCAAATTAATCTAAACGATTCTGTTGTTACAGACGAGGAACAAGATTTATTTAATTCTTATGCAAGTGAAATTTTTGGAACTTCTTCTAAAACTCAACTTCAAGATTTTGATGAAGAGGCTAAAGAAAAGTCCATTCAAAAGTTTATTGATAATGCTTATCTTAGAGGTATCACAGTAACAAAAGAGAATTGTTTAAGTTATACTTTCGAGCAAGAAAAAATTAAGTTTTCCTACATTCCTCAAGAAATAATCGAAGAAAAATTACTTTCAATTGCTCAAGACAAAGCTACAAAAGATGCATTGGATAAAATTGTTGATGAGGAAAAGATTACAGATGATGATGATAAGTTAGTAGTAAACAGTAATTATTTTTCTGATGTTAACTATTCTAGTTATTATGCTTCCCATCAAAAAACATATGGTACATATCGCGCTATCATCATTCAGTTTAACAATTTGAATGAAGCTCGTAATGTCATTTCTTCTGTTGAAGCAAAGATGGGTCATTCCCTTACAGACAGCAATGCAGATACTTATGCATTAGAGTTCTATGTTAATCTATAT
>JAIDMV010000075.1 GCA_029050385.1 Anaeroplasmataceae bacterium
AATATATCCCGCTGCTAAAGCATATAGCAATAGGTACAGAATAAACCCATAGTAATATGGATAACTTACAGCCTCTTTAAAAGAAATTCCAATAAAGATATAGCTAATTAAGAATCCTATCCATAAACAAGCATTTCCAATTAGTTTTAGGATTCCCTTGGTGAACAATCCCCATAATATGGATATTCCACTTAAGATGCAAAATACCATTACCCAAACTTGTTCTTTAGTCAAAGCTAGGGCAGAGACTGTACTAACTTCCTCTTCTATAGTTCTTTCTAAGAATGGATAAGCCACATAGAAAATGATACCTATAGTTCCTAAGACTGTAGTTAAACATCTTGGAAGTGTAATTACAGAATGGGTAGGAACGTGTGAAGAATCTAGTTCTAATAATTCTAGCATCGTTTTATTTTTACATAATGCCATCATTGCTGGAATACCAACACAATAAAGAACTACAGCCTCACCAAGACCAATAGTCAACACATTAAACCAGAAAGCCTCAGGTGCAAATAAATCAAAAGCAAGCCCCAGCTCTACAGATACTATAATCGCGTTACTAACAACTGGAAACAGAGAAGCTATCTCTAAACGTTTCAGTTTAAGCATTGGTAAAACTGCAAGTACTGTTGCAAGCGTTCCAAATACCATATCATACCACCCCATCGGTGATGTTGTATTTGCAACAAAACAACCAACAATTAATGCATAAGCATATTTCGGATTTAAAGCTACCAATAAGATAAGTATCTCCGAAATACGAAATTGAACTGCACCATAAGATATAGGTGCAAGTAGCCAGGTTAATGCCACATATAATGCAGCAATTATCGCTGACTGTGCTATAAAGCGAATATTCATTTTTTTCATTTTTAAATCTCCTTGTTTTTTATTTTGGAAGATGGTTAGGCAAGGAACATCTTCTACGATATGAGATTATACCATAAAACACGAAAAAGACAAAATAAAAAAGAAAAATTGCCATTTTTCTTTTTCTTAAATTACTTATTAATATCATCTTCTATTATTTTTCTTAAAGATGGCAAATCCATTTTAATTGTATCATAAATAAATTTTAAATTCACATTCCCATAATCATGAACACGTCTATTTCTAAACCCTTTTATATCTTTCCAAAGGATAGAAGGATGTTTTTCTTTGTAAAAGAATGATACATTATCAATATTTTCAGAAATCTAAATAAGTCTAAAAACAACAGAATCTAAAAGCACCTCATTAAGTTCAAGTTCATTACAAGTAATATTTTTTGTATGC
>JAIDMV010000076.1 GCA_029050385.1 Anaeroplasmataceae bacterium
GTATTCAATATGGTAAAGATGGTACATGTCAAATTGTTGATTATAGAACGGTGATGTATAATAAAAAGAAATGGAATATAAGATATGCATTAATAGTACAGTACTATGAAGATAATATAATGAAAACATATAAAACAGGATATGATTTTTTAGAAGTCGAATATCAATACCTAATTAGTCTAGAAAAAATCAAATGCAAATTCAAGAATAATTCATTAATAATTACAGAACAGATTCCCGATAAGATCTACGAAAATTTAACCGTATATGGCATAGATAATTCAAAATTCAGGCGTGTTTTTATAGTTGTATGGCAAATTATTGGCTGGATTGGAGCATTGCTATTGCTTGCTGGAATTGTTGGCACTATTTTAACAGAAGATAGCTTGTATATAATATTAGGAGTTTTATGTCTATTCATACCAACCACAATATGTGCACTCATTTTTGGCATACATTTCTTAGTTACATTTTTGATTAAGGGAGAATAAATTTAAGAAATTCAGATATTTTCTAGAGGGAAAACCTAAGAACAAAATTGTACATAGTATTGTAATTATGCTTTTTGTGGATTCCTTTTTTATATGCCATATAGCTTTGGCATATAAAAGATATAAAAAAGAAAAAACACAAGTTTATTATAATAAATGCAAGGAGGTAATTTAATAATTGATTTAGTTTATTATTGTTCTAAATTAATTATATGTGAAATAATATGAAAAGATATAATAATTTGTCATTTATTGCAATAGTTTTTATTCCGATTTCCTGTATTGGTTATCTATTGGGAATCATATTGGGATGTGTTTTCTATGATGGAGATTTAATTGGTACAGTAATTATGTGTATAACCTTGGCGTGTGTTATCTTTATCTCAATTTTAACACTGCTTTTATTACGGAATACTGCATTTATTGTCACGTATTATGATGATGAAAAAATTTTACAAAAATCTTTATGTAAAAGAAAACAAATCAAGTATGAGGATATAAAAGAAATTTATATTTCAGGATCATACATTTATTTGACTTCAAAAGAATATAATTTAAAGTTTGATGAAAAAGAAAAAAGATTTCAGCTTCAACGTAAAGTGAATAAGCTATTAAAACATGAAGTTGCAATTATGATTACATCAGAAGCATTATTCTTGAAATATATCAATTTGGAAAAAACACAAGTTTATGTATTAAAGAATAGTATTAAAATTACAGTTGACAAGTACTTCAAATAATCTTAATAGGCACGAGAAGTAAATACTACAACCTTCATAGAAGAAAAAGGTATTTGCTTTTTATTTTCTTTTCAATCAGTAGGAACTTTAGTTCTACCATTTTTGGAGTAATGCTTTACTATAAATTAAAAAAGTCTCAAATTCTGAGACTTAAATTCATCAAAAATGGCAGGGGTAGTAGGATTCGAACCCACACTAAAGGTTTTGGAGACCCGCGTGCTACCATTGACACCATACCCCTATTTATGCATAGAAAAGTATAGCACAGATTTAAGTATTTTGCAAATGTTTTTTAAAAAGATGGTGCGTTTTTGGTTTTTATTTGATTTTATTATTGTTGATTAGATATTTTTTTGGTACAATAGGGATATATTGTCTATGGAGGAGGTGCTTTTATGGACATGATAAAATTCTTAATTACATGGGGACCAACCTTTTTATTTATTTTCACAGTCTTATGTGGAATTTTAGTTGGTTGTATCCGTGGATTTAGAAAGAGTTTAATTTTGTTTATTCATATGTTGGCAGCTGGTGTGATTTGCTTAATTGTGTACTTATG
>JAIDMV010000077.1 GCA_029050385.1 Anaeroplasmataceae bacterium
TCAGTTTTAAGAAATTATATGTACTTGAAAGAACTGTAATAAAAATCGTTATCGTGGCGGTACGATCTTCACGTCCTAGAGTAGGTTCAATGAAATGCCGTTTTTGTTCATATCGAAGATATTGATGTCTAGCTGTTGGATCAAACAGAACAACAAGCAGCATAGTTATTCCAATATCAAATGTTGTTTCAACAGGAGTCAGTTCTACAGGGTCATCATTCAAATGATAATCTACGAGTTCAAAAACAAAATCATAAATTACAGTCGTGAAGGCGACAACAGCGATTGGATCTAAATAAATAATAAGTAACCCTGCAAGCATACCAGCAGCAACCGATGCATAATATGCAGGTACTGTACTAATCTGTATATCTTCAATCACAATATTTTCATTGTAAAGAAAAAGAGAAATGAAAATATCAGACAAGAATTGTGATGTAACGCCTGTCTGTGCTCCCTTTAAAATGTTTGGAAGAATATGACTTCTATCTAATTGTTTGTGATATTCTAGGTTATATGGCATATAAATCTTCCTTTATTTTTATAATATTCTTTAAAAATTGACAATTTTAGGCTATAATATCCTAAAGGAGTGGTTTTGGATGAAAAATACGTTGTATAGTTTGAGAAAAAGTTGTAAATTTACACAAGAAGAATTAGCAAAAAGATTAGGCGTTACTAGACAAACCATTATCTCTATTGAACAAGGAAAGTATATTGCCTCTTTACCACTTGCTTTAAAAATGGCAAAAATATTTGATGTTCCTGTTGAACAAATATTTGATTTGGAAGAGGGTGAGTTTTAATGGATACAAAAGAGAGACTAAGAAAAGGTATAAAAATAAGATTAATTGTAATGAGCTTATCTGCTGTACTACCAATTATATTACTTGTTTTATTTAGTTTACCTTTTTTCAAAAAACAATTTGTAGTGTATAGTGATTTATTCTTTTTGCGTTATGCAATATTTGTTTTGTTAGAAGGATATATAGGATTTAAAATTTATAGATATATACGTTTTTTCTGTGATACAGAGTATGCCGATTTCTTTGTGTTAAGAAAAACAGATGAACGTCTAAATTATATTAGACTTAAAACAAACGCAATGGTTATTAAAATATTTATTTATGTTTGTGGAATAGCTTTAATTATTGCAGGTTTCTTTAATTCAGCAGTATTCTATACACTTTTGAGTATTTTATGTGCTGTATTACTCATC
>JAIDMV010000078.1 GCA_029050385.1 Anaeroplasmataceae bacterium
AAGCCTACATCTTCATTTAACACGGATGTATAAACATCTTCAAAGTTTTTGGTTACATTCTTAAACTTTGACTTATCTATTTTTTCAATTTTAAAATGATTATAGACTTTATCGGAAAGTTCCTTACCAATCTTTGCAGACAAATATAAACCTAAGGTTGCATCCTTTATAAAATTCTTAGGAGATAGTGGTGCAGAAATAACGTATAACAACTCATCTCCAGCTTCATAAGTAGTTAATAATCCAATCCCTTCTAGTTGGTATCTAGCCTTTAAGAATGACTTTTCAGTCAAACTAAATAAATCTAGGATTTCTTGATGCATATAGGTCTCACTTTTTAGATTGTTTCTTTCTAGTAAAGACTCTAAGCCAAAGTATAGCATTATTGCATCCCCACCGATGAGTGGAGCATAAAGTAAGGATAATGTAGAAACATCATCACTTGATAAGCTAAAGCTAGAATATATATTTAGTTTTTTGGGTGCTAATGCTTCCATATTCTTCCTCCTAATTATTTATGTAATCCTAAGCCCTTAAGTTCAAAACTTTTCCCTAATTCTTGATACATTGTCAATAAAAAACTATAAATTTTGTTCTTATTTCCAAATAAAAACTCTGCATCAATATAAAAATCAATAGAAGTTTCTACAGGAGTCTGTTCAATGATTTTTGCTTGAATAGACATATGTGGCTTTTCAGCATAAATCTCTAGATAGTTATCATCAATAGAGATTACATGGATATGCAATTTCTCTAATATATCTAAATAACACTCCTTTAATTTATCATAAGAGGTTTTATAATAATGCGTTTGTAAAAGTTCCTCTTGTGCATTTTCATGTGTTTCTAATATCTTTGCCATACTTATTCTCCTTTTAATTTGTTTAATATTTTTCTTACATTTTCTTTTGTTTCTTCAAACGATTCCATAGATTCAATTACATAATTAGACTTGTTCTTTTTTTCTTCTAAAGACATTTGAGAAGCAATTTTAGATAATGCATATTCTTTAGATATGCCATCTCTATCCATAAGTCGTTTCAGTTGAGTTTCTTTATCAACATAAACACATACTATTGTATCACATAAATACGAAAGTTTAGCTTCAAAAAGTAACGGAATATCTAAAAAAATAAGATTTTCTTCAGTTTTTTTGATTAAATTCTTCATTTCTTCGACAATTAGAGGGTGTGTAATGGCATTCAGTTTCTCTCTTGCTAGAGGATTTTCAAATATATACCTTCCTAATTTTTTTCTATCTAGCTCTAAATTGGTAAGAAAATAGGTTGGTCCAAAAGTTTCCAGAAGAGCCTTATAAATAGGCTTTCCCTTTTGACTTAAATCTTTAGAAATTAAATCTGAATCAATCACAACATATCCTAAAGAAATTAAATATTGACATACTGTACTTTTGCCACTGGCAATACCGCCAGTAATACCCACTACTTTTTTCATATGTTTCACCTTTGACAAGTTTTACAATAGTAGCTTGTTCGGCCACCAATTTTTATAATAGTCAAACCTTTATTACAACAAGGGCATTCTTTTTTCGTATGCACCTTTAAAAAATTTTGATAATTTCCTATAACACCTAAAGAGGAGGTATAGGATCTAATAGTTGTCCCTTTTTGCTTTACCGCCTCATTTAAAATTGTTTGACTAAAAATAAGAATTATTTCAAGTTCTTTTTTCTTAATGCTAGAGGCTTTACGTAAAGGAGAAATATGAGCCTGATATAATACCTCATCTACATAAATATTTCCTAATCCTGAGATAAACGTTTGATCTAGTAGAACCGTTTTGATAGGAATGGTCTTCTTTTTTAATTTAGAATAAAGTTCATCTAAATTGTATTCGTTTTGATTTGCTTCTGGACCAAGTTCTGATAAAGGGCTCGTACTATATAAATC
>JAIDMV010000079.1 GCA_029050385.1 Anaeroplasmataceae bacterium
GGTTTGATTACTTTAACCTGTGTGATTTGTGCAGTAAACTTTAAAGGAAGAACCATAGCATGGATTATATCAGTTCTAGCATTGTTCTGTTCAGCATTCTTAATTGTTGAGGGTGGCATGGGTTACAATCGTTATCGCAAAGCCATTGCTAAAGAGCGAGAAGAAAAGAAACAAGAACAAGTATCTGAGGATGAAGGGCTAGAAGCACCATCTGATGAGGAATTTGTTATTCCGATGGTTGATGATGATCCAGAGGATACGATTCATATCAATTAACTGATTTACAAGGTTCATATTAGAAGAATGAGGTAAGGAATCTATATATAGAATTCCTTTTTCTTTTTTATGTTATAGAAATTATTTTCACTTGAAAAAATGAAGTAAAAGAAGTATAATAGAAATGCTTATGGGACCTCTAAAGAGGCCTAAAAAGAAAGGAAAATTATATATGAAAAACAGTAGAAAAATTCAACGAATGGTGGGTATTGCTAGCCTTGCAGCGATAACAGTTGTATTACAGGTGATTGCAAACTATATTACCTTCGGACCAGTCAATATTACGTTGGCTTTAATTCCTCTTGTTATCGGAGCTATTTTATATGGGCCTTGGGCAGGAGCAGGATTAGGTGCATTAATGGGAGCTATTATCCTAACAGCACCATCAACAGGAAGTTTTTTAGCGATAAATCCATTTTTAACCGTTTTGATTTGTCTGATTAAAACAAGCGTTGCTGGAATAGCTTCAGGATTTATTTTTAAGGGACTTTATAAAAAGAACCTAACAGTAGCTGTAGTTTTAGCGGCAATTGCTGCACCTATTGTAAATACAGGACTGTTTGCTTTAGGATGTATGGCGTTCTTTTGGAAGACATTACAGGAATGGGCAGGAGGAACTAACACACTTGGTTTCTTATTCCTAACATTGATAGGAACGAACTTCTTAATTGAGTTTGCTGTAAATTCTATACTTTCTCCATCCATTGTTTACATTGTAAGAATTATTTCAAGAAATTATAATATTGGTGCTAATTTCAATGCAGGTGCTATCTATTCTGATGATGAGATCAGCAAAACCGTAGAGGCTACCTCAATTGTAGGAAGCGAAGAATAAAAGAAAGGGAAAAGGAGGAGGTACCTCCTTTTTTGTGGTTTATTTTATGTTATTATTAGTAGATATAGGAAATACAAATATCGTTTTAGGCTTTGCAAAAAATTCTCAAATTGTTGATACCTATCGTCTTAAAACTTCACTCAATCGTACTGCAGATGAGTATTATGTTATGATAAAACCTATTTTAGAACAGTACGAAATAGAAGATAGTATTATTTCTTCAGTAGTACCTGTAATTACT
>JAIDMV010000008.1 GCA_029050385.1 Anaeroplasmataceae bacterium
TTGCTATATATGTTTTATATCAAGTATCGAACAAGAAGAATTTATTAAAAGTAGATAAGGATATTTTATTTGTAGGTTGTGGAATCTTGATTATTATTTTTTTCTGGATTCTATTTGATAAAATCTTGATTATAAACTATAGACCAATATTAGTCAAAATGGAAGCAGAAGCCTCCTTCCCATCTACGCATGTTATGTTAACAACCTTTATACTACTATCCAGTGGATATTGTATAACTAAAAGAGAATCCAAAAACCTTATTCATACCATATTGGGTTATGCAGGGTTTTCTTGTTTAGTGTTTATATGTGTACTAGGCAGAATCTTATCATCAATGCACTGGATGACAGATTGTCTAGGTGGATTCTTAATAGGTTTCGGATTATTTAGCTTAATGGTTGGGTTAGATAAGTTCTTTACAAACAAAGAACAAATCCAAGCACTTAAATAGTTTAATTTGGAGAGATAGTATGGAAACAAAGATTATTGATTTAACAGACCTTCAAATTGAAGAGCTTGAAACGGCTTTAGACAATTATGATAGAACTCATATTACTTATAAACTAGATGGAACGATTTCTATCGGTATACTAGATAATGGAGCTTTAATAGCAGGATTGGATGCTTGTATGACTGCATTTAAGATTTTATATGTATCTACAGTTTGGGTAGATGAGAAATTTCGCTTAAAAGGATTAGGCAAAATGCTAATAGAGGAAATGGAAAGAAGAGCGAAGTTATTAGGAGCAAATACCATTCGTTTAGATACCTTTGACTGGCAGGGAAAAGAGTTTTATCTTGCTATGGGATATGAGATTGTTGGAAAGTATAAAAACGAAATCGATCATTATGAGGAATACTTTTTTCTTAAAAGAATATAAGAATTAAAGGGCTATGTATATAGCCTTTTTTTGTTTAGGAAGAAAAAACACTTTTCTTTTTGTTGTTTCTTTAGTATAATATCTATGTTCACAAAGTGAACAACGGAGGATGAAGATGAAAGAGGAATTAATTCAAAGCTGGATTGAGCTTACAGCGATTATAAAAAACAATCGTGTTACAAAGCGTGTAAGCTACAATGAGGCAATTATTTTAAATTATGCGTATCATGCCTATTTGAAAAATGAAGGCTTATATATGCAGGAAATCATTAAGAAAACAAAGATGTTGAAATCCTTATGCAACAGAACAATTAATCTGTTAATGGATAAGAATTTTTTAAGAAGAGAATTAGATGGCAATCAAGTTGTTGTCTATTTAAATCCTGATAAAGTAAAAGATTATTTAGAAATACATAAAGAAACCTTTATGTATTTAGAACCTGTATTTGATGTATTAGATGAAAAGGATCAACAAGACTTTATAAGAATATCACAAAAGATATCAAGGAGATTATCATGAATCTATTTAAGAAAATATATTGTAGAAGCTTTCAGCTTGTGATGAAAATAGCTATTCCTTTTTTACCTTATCGAATACCTAAAATATTAAGTACATTTGAGGATATTATCCCAATATTGAAAAGTAAGAAAATTAAACACATTTGTATTATTACAGATCAGGGGATACAAAGAAATCATCTATTAGATGAATTCTATAAAATATTAGTGGATAATGAAATTGTCTATTCCGCTTATGATAAAACTATACCTAATCCAACAATTGATCAAGTGGAAGAAGCGAGAACACTTTATTTAGAGGAACATTGTCAGGCTATAGTTGCAGTGGGTGGTGGAAGTCCTATGGATTTAGCTAAGGCTATGGGAGCTAGAATTGTACGTCCTAAAAAATCTGTAAAAAAGATGAAAGGATTACTTCATGTAAGAAAGAAGCTGCCACTACTTTTTGCCGTACCAACTACAGCAGGTACCGGAAGTGAAACGACTCTTGCTGCTGTGATTGTTGATAGCAAGACGCATCATAAATATCCAATTAATGATTTCTCATTAATTCCTAAGTATGCTGTTTTAGATTATCATATGACTTTAACGTTGCCACAATCTATTACCTCAACAACGGGTATGGATGCCTTAACTCACGCAGTAGAAGCTTTCATTGGTAAATCTAGAACACCTCAAACAAAAAAAATGTCTATAGAAGCTGTCTGTTTAATTCATAAGCACTTATTAAATTGTTATGTTCATCCTGAAAGTGCAGAAGATAGAAAAGGTATGCTTTATGCTGCCCATTATGCAGGAATTGCCTTTACCAAAAGCTATGTAGGATATATTCATGCCATTGCACATTCCTTGGGTGGTCAATATCATTTACCTCATGGTCTTGCAAACGCAATCTTACTTCCTATCATTTTAGAAGAATATGGACATAAGGTATATAAGCGTTTATCTGTTCTAGCAAAAAAGTGTGGTATTGCAGAAACGAAAGATTCTAAAGAGGTGGCTGCTAAAAAGTTTATTGCCTGGATTTATGAAATGAATGCAACTATGAATATTCCAAGAAAGATTCCAGGTATCATAGAAAGCGATATAGACCAAATGGCAACCTATGCAAATCAAGAGGGAAATCCTTTATATCCTGTTCCTGTTTTAATGGATAAAAAGCAATTAGTGAAATTATATTATAAGGTGAAAGAATAATGCAAATAGAAGAACTAATAAAGAAACAAAAAGAGTTTTTTGAACAAGGGAAAACTTTAAGCTATAAAACAAGAAAAAATATCTTACAAGGGTTTAGAAAAGCAATTCTAAAATATGAACCAAAGCTTTATGAAGCATTATATAAAGATTTAAATAAATCCGAAACAGAAAGCTTCATGTGTGAAATTGGTTTAGTTTTAAGTGATTTAAACTATCAAATCAAACACTTAAAAAAGAATATGAAGAAACAACACAAGAAAACACCTTTAGCTCAGTTTAAAGGAAAAAGCTATATAGAACCGTCTCCTTATGGAAACACTCTAATTATAGCGCCTTGGAATTATCCTGTATTATTATCCTTAGAACCCTTAGTTGGAGCAATTGCGGCTGGAAATACGGTCATCTTAAAACCATCAGAATATTCTGTAGAGACGAGCGCGGTTTTAAAGGATTTAATTTCTGAGGCATTCCCAGAAGAATATGCTGCAGTAGTATTGGGTGATGCAGCAGTAGCTGCTGAACTACTTGATAATGAATTTGATTATATCTTCTTTACAGGAGGAACAAAAATTGGTCAAAAGGTAGCCTTAGCTGCCAGCAAGTATCTAACACCTATGACATTAGAATTAGGTGGGAAAAGTCCAGTTATTGTAGATCATACTGCAAAGATAGATTTAGCTGCGAAAAGAATTGTATTTGGTAAATTCTTAAATGCTGGGCAGACCTGTGTAGCTCCTGATTATATATTAGTTCATGAATCTAAAAAAGAAGAATTGATTCAAGCTTTAACAAACTGGATTAAGAAGCTTTATCCAAATAGCTTAGAAAATTCAAGCTATGTAAAAATGATCAATGAGCGTCATTTCAACAGAATTTTAAATTATATTAATACTGCTAATAAAGTAATTTATGGTGGAAATTCTTCGGTAAATACTTTAAAAATAGAACCTACTCTATTAGAATCTAATTTAGATGAATTAGTAATGCAGGAAGAAATCTTTGGTCCTGTATTACCGATTTTAACCTATAAATCAAAGGAAGACTTATTAACTACTATTCGTAAGCATCCTAATCCATTAGCACTATATATTTTTTCAACCAAAAAGAAAAACATTGACTGGATAACCGCACATATTCAATTCGGTGGCGGCTGTGTAAATGATACCATCATTCACTTAGCTACAAATGAATTGCCGTTTGGAGGTGTACGTCAATCAGGGATTGGTAGCTATCATGGAAAGAAGAGCTTTGAAACCTTCAGTCATTATAAATCTGTTTTATCTAAGGCCAATTGGATTGATTTGCCAATTCGTTATACTCCATATACAAAGAAGAAAAGAAAGTTGATTCAATTCTTTATGAAATAGTATAAAAAGAAACTCTAAGCCTAGAGTTTCTTTTTAATTATAGGTTATATTTCACTTTACAATTTGCAGGAAACAATGCTACAATAAATAAGGTTATTCGTCTTTGTTTTACAAAATTTTTACACATCTTTTACAGTAGCTTAAATTGTTTTTTGTAAAATAATAGCAAAAGTTAGGAGTTGGTTGTATGACGAAAATAAAATATTTTATACCTAGCATACTAGGGTTGAATATTTCTATAATAGGGCTGATTATATACATTGTTATATCGAAAGAGGTAGTGGCCTTAACGTGTATACAAATCCTTGTTGTCCCAATAATCTTATTGCTGCTACAAATATTGAATATGACAAAGAAAATACGCATTCCTTTAGTGTTTCACTATTTACTATTAATTCATTTGGTAATGGCTTTGGTTTTGGGAAGCGGCATGGGCTACTATGATGAATTTGCTTGCTGGGATATGATTCTTCATGGGTACTTTGGTTTTGTCTGTAGTGTATTTGTTTTTATCATCTTACTAAATTATGGCTGTGAAAAGATGAAGCCAATTTTATTCTTTGCCATCATCTTTTTTGTTACTATGGGCACTGCAGGATTATGGGAAATCTATGAATTTATTATGGATAGACTATTAGATGGTGATGCTCAAAGAGTTCAGGAATCCATTGCTCAAGGATATACACCTGTTTATGATACTATGATGGACATGATTATAGCTATTGCTGGAATTGTCGGGTTTTATATAGCTGTTGGAATAGATAAGTTATATAAATATAAGTGTATAAAATATATTTATCAAGAAATAAAAAAATAAAGAAAAAAGACTAGATTTCGATTAAAATCTAGTCTTTTTTTTCATAAATCCTTAAAATCATTCGCGTGCCATGTAAATTTTTGACGAGATTTGTAAAATTTTGGCTGGGACGTGAGTAAATTGGAAAAGAGATAATGCATATATAAATTCATTTTTTTATAAAGAATGAAGAAAAACCCACCTCCCAAAGAAGGGAGGTGTTTTAAATGCTGAGAAAAAAGTGTTTAT
>JAIDMV010000080.1 GCA_029050385.1 Anaeroplasmataceae bacterium
CATATACAATGTATATAGGAGGCAGTAATATAACCCTAGAGGGTTTAGTAATACAAAATGAAGCTCTTCCTTCTAAAATTTATGGACAAGCAGTTGCATTACATGTGGATGGTAATAATTTTTCTTGCGAAAACTGTACAATTATGAGTGCCCAAGATACTTTATTTACTGGACCTCTTCCACAAGATTTATGTGTGAGATATGCTTCTTTCTATCCACCTGAAAAATTAAAGGGGAATCCTTCTAAACAAATTTATAAACATTGTACAATAAAAGGAGATGTAGACTTCATTTTTGGTTGCGCAACAGCTTTATTTGAAGAATGCATAATTTTTACCTTAGATTCTAAGAGAACTACTCCTTCTTTTGTCTGTGCTCCAGCACATCCTATAGAACTTCCTTATGGATATTTATTTTATCACTGTGAATTTAAGGGGAATGACAAAACATATCTTGCAAGACCTTGGAGAGATTATGGTTGTGCTTCTTTCATAGACTGCAAATTAGGAAACCATATTCTTCCAGAAGGTTTCGACAAATGGAATGATACAAGCCGTGATAAAACTGCTCGATTTTATGAATATACAAAAGACATAGACAATAAAAAGAGAGTGCCTTGGTCACATCAACTCACTTCCTTTGAAGCAGAAGATTATGTCAAAAACTTCTACGCATATTTGCTAGAAAAAAACTGAGAAAAAATCATTTTGTATAGAATTCGACAATCGTCGACACTTTTGACTAAATAGTTGATTTTTTGCAGAAATAATCTTACATTTATTTGTCGATTTGATAAAAAGATTTTATAAATTTTAAAAATTCTCTTGTATTTCCTAAAAATATCCTTTATTATATCTCTTGTAAATACGGGAGGAATAATATATGACTAAAATTATTGTGGCTGACGACAACAAAGAATTATTAAATATGGTCAGCGAATTTTTGAAAATGCAACCTAATATGGGGGTTGTAGAAACTTTTACTGGCGGTAAAGAATTATTAACTTATTTAGAGTCTAATACAGCAGACATTCTGTTATTAGATGTATTTATGCCTGATTTAGATGGTGTTAATGCTTTAAATGAAATCAAGTCTAATCCAAAATACAACAGACCAAACAAAATCATAATCATTACTGCATTTAATACAGAATCCATTATGGCAAAAACTTCAGCTTTAGGCGCTGACTATTTTATTGTCAAACCAATTGATTTAAATAATTTACACAAGACTTTAAATCAACTAGTTAATGAAGAATCAACAAAAGGCATTACTTATAACCTAAAGGAAAAAAGTAAAAGCGCAAATGTTGATTTGGATACAGAAATCACTGAAATACTTCATGAGATTGGTGTGCCAGCACACATAAAAGGCTATTTGTATTTAAGAGAAGCCATTACAATGGTCTATAATAATGTAGATATATTAGGAGCTATAACAAAATATCTTTATCCTACAGTAGCTAAAAAGTATAAGACCACTTCATCAAGAGTTGAAAGAGCAATACGTCATTCTATTGAGGTTGCTTGGAATAGAGGTAATGTTGAGGCTATATCTCAAATCTTTGCCTATACCATTAGTTATAATAAGAGTAAACCTACAAACTCTGAATTTATTGCTATGATTGCAGACAAACTAAGACTTGCACATAAAGTTGTATATTAAAAAGAAACCTAGATAAAAATCTAGGCTTCTTTTGCTTTAAAACACAATTTATACAAGGTTTGATCAAATCCCAGTTGCTTCATCCATTCCTCCACTTCTTCTTTCAAAGAACTAGCAGGAGCAATATTATCCAATTTTGCTCTAATTAAGATATTTTTAGGAGTTGCCTCCCAATCAACGAATTCTAATACCTGCGTCTTATAACCAAAATATTCTAAAATATTTACACGAATGGAATCTGTTAAAATAGCTGCAAAGCGTTCCTTTAACAAGCCATGTTTACTAATTGGATTTATACTTTTATTCTTTAATTGAAGATTAATTTCATGTTGGCAGCAAGGAACTGAAAAGATATATTTACATTTCATTTGAATGGCATGATATAAAGCATAATCTGTTGCCGTATCACATGCATGAAGTGTAACAATCATATCAATGTCTCGTTCTGTTTTAAATTGTGATATATCTCCTTGAACAAATTTTAATTTGTCATATCCATATTTCATTGCAATCTCATTACAATGCTTTATAACATCACTCTTTAAATCCAATCCAATCATTTGACAATCAATTTTTTTAATATTAGTTAGATAGTAATATATTACAAAAGTCAAATAACTTTTACCACAGCCAAAATCAATTATTTTTAATTTAGTTTCGTTTATTATACTATCTTCTATCATTTCTAAGAAACGATTAATTTGCTTAAATTTGTCAAACTTAGCTTTAACGACTTTCCCTTCAGAATTCATAACACCTAAGTCAATGAGTGGAGGAACTATCATTCCTTCTTCTATAAGATACTTTTTCACTTTATTATGTTCTAAAACAACAAACTCATGTTTTTGCTGTTTTTTATTTGTCAGCAGTTTCCCCTTGCTTGATATTTTATATGCATATAGATAATCTTTTGTGTAAAGTTCTAAACTTCTAAATTGATGATCTAACATCTCGTTTAAATAATCATCTAAAAGATCTAAGGAAATATTCTCATGAAATACTTGTTGCTTAGTAAATAAACTAATCTGAATGAATTCTTGATTCTTAATAAGAGTGCGTTGGAGTTTGGCTTTTAAATAAATCTGATTCTTGTCCTTAGGAATAGAAAAAACTCCTCTTAGAATATCATTAGGAAATGAGATTTTCATAGTTTCTCCTTTCTAGAAAAAAGGGCATCAGTTGAACCTGATGCTCTATTATTTCACTTAATTCTTAATTACTTCTTTTCTTCTATTTCTGCATCCTTGAAATATGATGCTACAGAAAGTGCAGCAGACTCTGCTAATTGCTTTGAGTTATAAGATTCACCAATTGTTGCAAGTCTTCCGCTAGCAGTATATAAATTATAATGGAAGTTACCATTCTTATCTTTAAGAATCTTAAAGGTTCCAGTTTCTACATTCTTTTTAAAGCTTTCTATTGAACTTAATGCACCACTCTTAGAAGTGTAACCTTCAGCTTGGCAAAGAATTTGACCATTGGATGCTTTTAAATCCCAACTGAATTCTCCATCATATTTTTCAACAACATATTTTCCGCCAACTTTTACATCTGCAGTAGTAATGTCTAAATAAGGTTCAACAATATTATCTTGATCTGCAGGGGTGTCAATTTCAACAGTAGTTGCTTTTAAAGCAAAGTTTTTGAATGACTCTGAAGAACGTACTGCACTCTTTTCTGTAGAATAGCTTGATCCTAAAGCTAATACTCTATAATTCTTAGAAGTTAACTTGAATTTGTATAAGCCACGTTTATCTTTAATTATTCTAATCTCGCCATCTTCTACATTACGCTTTACAGCATCAATAGCTTTCAATGCACTATCCTTAGTCGTATAAACTTCACTAACAACTAAAACTTCACCATTAGAAGCTTTTAGACGATATTGATAACCATCTGCACTTGGATAAACCTCGTATTTTCCAGTATAAGTTCTACCTTTATCTTCTGCAGGTTTTGCAGCGGCTGTTTTCTTTGCTGGAGTTTTCTTTTCTGCTTCTTTCTTAGGAGCTGTCTTAGCTGCAGTTGTTGTCTTTTTTACTGGAGCTTTCTTTGGCTCTTCTTTTTTTTCCGCTTCCTTCTTAGGTGCTGCCTTTGTTGCAGTTGTTGTTTTCTTTGCTGGAGCCTTCTTTGGCTCTTCTTTCTTTTCTGCTTCCTTCTTAGGTGCTGCCTTTGCTGCAGTTGTTGTCTTCTTTGCTGGAGCTTTCTTTGGCTCTTCTTTCTTTTCTGTTTCCTTCTTAGGTGCTGCCTTTGCTGCAGTTGT
The DNA here is from genome assembly GCA_029050385.1 of Anaeroplasmataceae bacterium. Classification (GTDB taxonomy): domain Bacteria; phylum Bacillota_I; class Bacilli_A; order Acholeplasmatales; family Anaeroplasmataceae; genus Pelethenecus. The sequence continues at coordinate 3,929 of JAIDMV010000080.1, forward strand.
TGTCTTCTTTGCTGGAGCTTTCTTTGGCTCTTCTTTCGTTTCTGCAACAGATTCTTCTACTACTGGTTCTTCTTTCTTAGCTGTTGATTTGCTGGCAGAAGGTTTTTTAGTCTTGCTAGCCTTCTTTGGTTCCTCTTTTTGAGGTTCTTTTTCAGGAGCCACTTCTTCTTGAACAGGCTCTACCTCTTCAGGCTTTGTATCTTCAATAGGTTCTTCAGTTACAGTGTTTTCTTCAACTGAAGCTTCTTCTTTGGTTTCAGTTGTTTCTTCAGCAACTGGTTCTTCTTGTGATTCTTCAGTTTGAGCAGCTTCTTTCTTAGCTGCTTCTTCCATCGCTTCGTATTTCTTATCTTTTTCATTTTGTACTATTTTAGAGACTACAAATACGATTATTAATAAAACCAAGGCAACCGCAATTGCGCTAAAAAATACTACATCCACTTTGTTTGAGAAAAAACCGCTTCCGGCTAATAAATTTAAAATCATAACTGAGACACCTCTTCTATACATATTCTACTTCTTATTATAAAC
>JAIDMV010000081.1 GCA_029050385.1 Anaeroplasmataceae bacterium
TGGATTTGTGTATAAGTGACAGAGGTGGGTGTTTTAACACCTATTTTAGATATTATTTTTCATCTAGAAGAAGGTGTCAATCATAGAAGAATTTATTCCTTTTTGATTCAAACCTTGAATGAGCTTTTAGATACTGAATTGCCTTATCAAATCTTGAGTATTTTTTTAGTCAAGATGCTCGCCGTTTTTGGAATCAAACCTGAATTGAAAAAATGTGTACGTTGTTCTAAAACAAATTTAGTTAATTTTTCTTGTCTAGAAGGTGGAGCCTTATGTGATAGTTGTTCTTTATTTCATGAAAGAAATTATCAGCTTTTGCAAGATTTCCAAAGGCTTTATTTTTCAAAAGAATTTAAGGATATATCTTTAAATCTTTCTTACACTGATTTGTTAGATGAAATATATCAATATTATGCAATTCATGCAAATTTCAAATTAAAGGACTATCACCTTTAGAAAGGAAAAAAGATATGATTTATGATGATATTGAGTTTTTTAATGTAGAAGAAATAAATAAGCAAGGTAATATTCTTAGATTCAAGGAAGAATTGATTCAAAGCTTAGGCAATTCGGCTCACACAAGAGGAAGATTCTATGGATATCGTGCCATTGGCGTAGAATTACGCTTTGTTATGAATTCTTCGTTTTTTGACTTGAAGCTTAGAAGTGATAAAGAAGAATCAAAAGTATATGTGTTCTTTGGAGATTATATGGGACAAGCATACACATTAAAAGAAGGAGTTATAACAAATCTTCATATTGAAATTCCTGAAAAATTTTTAAAGTACAGAGATGTAATCAAGGAATATACCTATCATCCTAGGATGGTACGTATTGTCATTGGTTATAGTGGTTATGTTTCTTATATTGGATTAAATACTTATGGAAATAGACGTCCTCCTTTAAAAGAAGAACTTCCAAGAAAAAGTCTTTTACTATATGGTTCCTCTATATCTCATGGTAGTGAGGCTCTAGAATATATCAATTCCTATGCATTTATTTTATCTAGGCTTTTAAAAATGAATGTCATAAATAAATCGATACCTGGATCCTGCCAAGCAGAAGAAATTATGTGCAAGTATTTAAAAGAAATTCCTTGTGATGTAGCCTTTACTGAATTTGGAGTGAATGTTCTTGGACTTTATAGTTTAGAAGACTATCAGAAGCATTTGGATATGCTTCTTAATTCATTTCAGACAAAACAGGTATATTTTACAAGTGTATTAGATAATGGAAATCTATTAGAACCAGAGAGTTTAGCTTATAAAAGAATGATGGATTT
>JAIDMV010000082.1 GCA_029050385.1 Anaeroplasmataceae bacterium
TGATGTGTATAAGAGACATCCTTAACATTAGTCAATATTTTTTCGATTTTCTGTTTAATTTTTTTATACTTCATATAAACAGCTGCATACTTCATACCATGCTTTTCCGCAATTTCGGTAATCTTGACAGTATTCAAGATGCATTCATAGAATAAATCCTTCTCTATTTCGTTTTCAAACTTTAACTCACGAATAACAATTTCAACGATTGGAGACTTCGTGTAGCTTGTATTGAAAAAGGATTCTTTCTTGTAGTCTGTATAGCTTTCCTTTAATTTCAAACCATCTGATCTAAAAAGTTTTAAATTTTTTCTACGTAAAAGCAGAAAAAAATAGGAATAAAACGAACACTTATATTTTTCTTGATATGTATGAATAGCTTGTTCTAAACACATCAAGCCTTCTTGCATAAAGTCGGATAACATAACGCCCCTAACCTCTATGCTTTTCTTATAAATCTTATATATCAAATGCTCATATTTTTTATATAAGATACGATATGCCAAAAAGTTTCCTTCCTTAATCAAATAAATTAATTCATTATCATTTGCTTGTTGATACATTCCTTATTATCTTTTTAAAGCATATAAAACAATTCCTGTGCTGACTGAAGCATTGAGACTATTGACATGTCCTACCATAGGAATAGACAATAAATAGTCTGTTTGTTTTACAAGAGTTTTACTCATTCCAAATCCTTCTGATCCAATAATAACAGCAAGATTTAAACTCAAATCTACTTGAGAAACATCTGTATTTCCTTTGGCATCTGTACCACAAATCCAATAGCCTGCTTTTTTTAAGCGTTCTACAAATACAGACAAACTATTTACGTATGCTATTTTAACATGCTCAATCGCTCCAGTAGAAACGTGAGCCACAGTTTCTGTAATAGAACAACTTCTGTTTTTAGGCAAAACAACAGCATCATAGCCAAAAGCATCAACACTTCTTAAAATGGCTCCTAAATTATGTGGATCCATTATGCCATCCAAAAGTAAAACTCTTTTTGGCGTCTGTGTAATATGATCTAAGATATCTTCCCCATAAATCATATAATCCTTATGATATGCGCCATACCCTTGATGACCCGTTCCAAATAAAGTATCCATTTTCTGTTTTGATACAATAGTGTATTTTATTTTTTTATCTTTTAATACTTCTAAAAAAGCTGTATCTTTTTTTGATACTTCATCTAATATAAATACCTCTTGAAGTACTCCATTTGCACGTATTGCTTCACGAATACAGTTTTTGCCATATATTTTAATCATGATATCACCATTTGCTTTGTTAGTAGATATTATATCAAATAATCAAAAAAAATAAAATACCTCTATGCAACTTTAAGCATAGAGGCTTTTATTTTAATTTTGATTGTATAAGTCATTTATATCAACGGGAGCATTAACGAAGAATTCAGTTCCAAATTCATAATCATAGAACTCTTCTACTTTGACACATCGTTGAAGAAAGTAACTTGGTCTTCTTTCACGTTTGATTTCATCAAAATCGTCTTGCATCATATCACCCTTAATAATATGCACAAGTTTCGACAAAATCATTCATTAAAATTTAGATAATATCTTTTGTACAAAAGCAACTTGACGTTTAATCCAAGGTACTATAGCTTGTAATAAGCGCATTAGTGGGATAGATAGTAAGCACAACATCAATAAGAATATTTTCGCATGTATTGTTAATTCTTTAACAATACCACCCGTAGTTGTTGAAATACTATCTTGAGAAACACGATAATCTGTAGTAACTCCACCTATAACTAAATTGTAATCACTATCCACTTTTAAAGTAGGTGCAGTTTTGAATGCGGATGTATTATATTTGAATGAAGTATAATATCCGTCAATTACACAATTTCCTGCTTCTGCAGTACTGATATCTGGACAAATACTTGGATTAGATAGACGAACGTAAGTATTATATCCATTTGTTGGAATTGATGTTGTTAAATTATCTACAATATAATAAGAAGCATCATAAGGCACAACATTTATAGATACATCTTGATAATCCTCAAATATATCTTGAACATTGAAGTTAGATACTGGAATAGTCGTATCAATACCATTAATAGTTACATATCCTTCTTTATCAAAAGAAATAGTTGGCATTTCTACTTTGTAAGTATTTGTAGATTGAGTACCATCAGTTAATATCGGAGCCAATTTCTTTCCATTCACTAATAGTTCTTTAGTTATTTTATCAATCTTAAGCTCTATTTTATCTCTAGAGGTTAAACTTGTTCTATATGTTCTATTGGTATCAGCATCTGTACTATTTCTACTTGAATTTCTAGCAATAACTGTCAATTGATCATTTACTATTTCAATAGTTGGCATTAAGCAAACTTTAACATCTAATTTACGATTAGCACCATATTTATTTGAAAAGTTATAATAGCTATCTGTTTCAGTCAAAGTACGCATTACATAGTTTCCATTAAACAATAGATATCCATTCTCATCTAAATCAAATTTTGATTCTATCCCTTGCTCATATATGATATCTACATTTTCAATAGTATTCAAATTAGGATTTTGTTGTTGATAGAAAATACGTTTTCCACCTAAGACAATATTTCCATTAGCCAAGAAAGAAATTTCAGGGATAACTACTTCTTCACTATATAAGACTTCCTTTGTTTCGTCATCTTCTTTATAAGCAATGATACCATTTAAAGTATAATAGAATTTACCACCTTTTTGTACACACGCGATACTAATATTAGGTTCATTTGCATTCTTTATGAATCCATTCAAATATTTTCCATTAAACACATATGTATTCACACTACTTCTGCTAATTCCAGGGAATGAAGTATACACATCTTCTTTTATAGAGGAATTATAATATTGAGAGAAACCAACTAAAGGTCTAAACTCTAAAAATTGTGGTAATAGGAAAGCAATAATTAAGAACGCTCCATAGCAACATGTACACAAGGTACGTCTTAATGTATTAAATGGTTTACATACCTTAAACAAAACCATCAAACAGGTATGTGTTGCTGCTATACCTATAATTGTTTGAATAGAAATAGTATCTAAATCTAGATTGCCAGATAAGCCAAAGATTAATAACGATATAATCATAATCGTTAGAGCCCCTGGCAAGGCACCTTTCAAGATATTGGCAAGGAAGTTACCATCAACCTCTTTATTATTTGCTTCTAGAGCCAAGAAGAAGGATGGAATACCAATTGCAAACAAATCAATCATAATCAACTGGTTCGTTGAGATTGGATATGCTCCACCATTAATCATCGCCTGTATAGCAAGTAGTAAAGAGAAAATCGTTTTAGTTAAGAATAAGGATGCAACGTTTGTTACATTATTAATAACTCTTCTACCTTCAGATACAACCTTAGGCATAGAATCAAAATTAGAATCTAGTAAAACTAAGTGACTTACATTACGTGCTGCTTCACTACCTGATGCAATCGCAATAGAGCAGTCTGCTTCTCTTAACGCTAGAATATCGTTAACACCATCACCTGTCATAGCCACTTTTTTACCCTCATTCTTTAATGTAGTAACAAGTAGCTTCTTCTGAGAAGGAGAAACACGTCCAAATACTGTATACTTTAAGGCTGCTCGTTCAACTTCTGCATCTGATAAGCCTTCTAAAGAAATATATTCATTTGCATTCTCTATTCCTGCACGCTCAGAAATCTTAGAAACTGTTAATGGATCATCACCTGAAATTACGCGAACAGACACTCCACTCTCTTTAAAGTAATTAATTGTCTTAATCGCATCAGGTCTGATGTTATCCTCAATTAAGATTAAGGATACAACCTCTGCAGTTGTATTTGGTAATTTATTATCTTGAATAGAACCATTAAAATGGGCTAAACATAACACACGATATCCTAAGCCAGCGTTCTTTTGAACTTCTTTTTGAACTTGAACAAATTGACTCTTTAAAACATATTCAGGAGCACCTAATGCAAAAGTACCCATCTTATCAAAGGTAACAGCATTAAATTTTCTTTGAGAACTAAAAGGAATTGTTTCTGTATATTTAATTCTTTTATTTAATCCAAATTCCTTTTGCAAGGCAACTGCTGTTAAGTTGCTTTCATTTAATGCATTCAGCATTGCAGAAACAATATTATTTGTTGTTAAGCCAAAGAAACTATTGTAGTCAATAACATTTTTTACACTCATTGTACCATCTGTTATTGTACCAGTCTTATCCAAACACAATACATTAATTCTTGCAAGCATCTCAATACAATATAATTCTTGAACTAATACATTCTTTTGAGATAGTTTGATAACACCCACAAATAATGCTATAGAGGTTAACAACCATAATCCAGAAGGGATCATACCTATAATCGCTCCTGCAGTTTTTCTAACTGCAGTGACATATGCAATATTAGGATTGAAATATTGCAATAGGAATAATGTGATACCAGTTACAATAATCATAGGCGTCATACCACGGATAATCCATTTCAAAGATTTTAACAAATCTGAATTAGGCTTACGATAAAGTTTTGCTTGATCAGAAAGCTTCTCAATATAATTATCCTTGCCCACCTTGTCAACACGAGCACGACAATTTCCTGAAACCACGAAAGATCCAGAAAATAATAAATCTCCTGCTTTCTTAATTACAGCATTACTTTCTCCTGTTAATAAAGATTCATTTACTTCAACTGAACCACTTACAACGATACTATCTGCACAAATTTGATTTCCTGATTCTAAAACAAGTAAATCATCTAAGACAACGTCACTAACGTTAATTTCTTGTTTAGACCCATTACGGATTACAACAGCGCTAGGTGCGGATAATAAAGATAGCTTATCAATGGTATTTTTAGCTTTCAACTCTTGATAAATACCAATAACTGTATTGGCTGTAACAATCACTAAAAATACTAAGTCTGTCCAAGCCTGTACTGTCATTAGCCAAATTGCAATAGAAAGAGTTAAAATATTAAAGAAGGTAAAGATATTAGAAAATACAATCTTTTTTCTAGACTTAGTTGATCCTTTTTTAGTAGCATTGACTAAGTTATCCAAAACACGCTTTTCTACCACTTCATCTGGTAAACCTTGCGTAATATCTGTGTCATATCTTTTGATATTCTCTGGATTTTTCTTTAATGCCTTGCGGTGTTTTTTAACCATCTTAGCATGTTGTTTTTCAGCAATTCTTTTTTCTTTCTTCTCACGTTTTTCACGTGCTTTTCGAACAGACTCGCTCTCGATTAGTTCTTCCCCAATGACCTTTGCTTCTTTTACAGATTCTCCAGACTCAACAGAATCTAAAGTATCCACATGCTCTTCATTTTCACTTTGAACTTCATCGTTAAGAATTTCTTCATCTTCAAGCTCTTCAGTTTTTTCTTTTTTTGGCTTTGGTTCTTCTTTAACCTCGCGTTTACTGAAAATACTCTTGTCATCGAAAGTTGCCATGGTCTACCTCCTAGTTCATTTTTAGAGAAATATCAATTAACTCCTCTAAACGTAATTTATCATTTTTCAAATACAGATACCCTAACAATGCTTCAAACCCTGTCGCATCTAGATAGTTTACCAAATCCACATTTTTTCGCTTAGTATGAATGTGGGAATTTCTACCACGTTTGAATATGCTGAGTTCTGTTTCTGTCAAAATATTTTGTTCCAAATAATAATGGATTACATTCGCCTGTGCTAAAGCATTGGTATAATAAGTCACTTTTTTATGTAACTCGTTTACCTTTGTAAATCCCAAAGATAATGCATATTTTCTGACATATAGTTCATAAATTGCATCACCTATATAGGCTAAGGTTAATCCGTTATATAGATTGGCATCCATTATAGGATACCCCACTCCACAAGCTGTTTACGATAAATATCTGCAGCAGTAAAATCTTTATTTTGTCTTGCTTCATTCCATTTCTCGTAGACTTCTAGCTGAGACAAATTCATTGGATTTACAAATAAATTAATTCCTAGAATATGTAAAATCTTATGCAAGGTATTCCACTTTCTAGAAGTTGTTTCTGTATTTTTACTTCGAATAGAAACATTTAATTCCTTTGTAATTCTCTCTATCAGCATCATAACATTTTGAACATTAAAGTCTTGGTTCATATAGTCTTCAAATTCTTTCATATCTGCCTCATCTAAAGAATCCTCTTTGGTATGAGTCAATTGTAATTCATATAAACCTTGCTTATATGCACGTTGCCATTTGTCAAATACCTTCTCATATTGCTCAAATATATCTTGAGAATAAGAGAAATTATTACGATATGGTGTAAAAACTAATACCATACGCATAATCATTCCACGTTTATTATTCTCCAAATCCTTCACATAAATAACGTTGTGCAAAGATTTAGACATTTTTTGTCCCTCAAATTCCAATCTACCAACATGCATCCAGTATTTTGCTAAAGAATTATGGTAAAGAGCTTCATTTTGAGCAATTTCATTTTCATGATGTGGAAATTTCAAATCCATCCCACCACCATGGATATCAATTTGATTGCCAAACAATTTATGATTCATTACAACACATTCTGTATGCCATCCTGGACGTCCCTCTCCAAAAGGAGACTTCCATTTGATGCCTACTTCGGTTTTTTTCCACAAAGAGAAATCCAAAGGATTTTCTTTCTTTTCATTTATTGTAATTCTAGCACCTTGCTCTAAATCTTCACTTACTTGATTAGATAAGCATCCATAATTTTTTATTTTTTTAACACGGAAGAATACGTCTCCATCTACCTCATAAGCATATCCTTCTTTGATCAACTCTTCTATAAATGCTATCATCTCATCAATATATTCAGTAGCATGAGGTATAAAATCAGGTTTAGAGCTTCCTAATTTATCTACTGCTTCAAAATAGCATTGTTCATAAAAGCTTGCAACTTCTTTTTCTGTTTTATTTTCTGCAATTGCCTGATTTATGATTTTATCATCTACATCTGTGATATTTGAAGCATAATGAACTTCGTAGCCTAAATATGTTAGATAATTCTTCATCATATCATAGAAGACTACTGGTCGTGCATTACCAATATGGATATGGTTATACACAGTCGGACCACAGACATACATATTTACTTTTCCAGGATGGATTGGTACAAATTCCTCTATTTGATTTGACAAGGAATTATATATCTTTAGTCCCATTATCTTCATCTCCTATAATAAAATAGTTCCAATTATGGTTTTAAAATAATATCACGAATCGTTTGATTAAATGCCGTTAAATCTTGACTTATACGATAAAGTGTACGTGTTATATTCTCATGTTCATTTGTTATTTCTAACATTTCTCTATATGCAATCGTATGAAGTGTGTTTGTATTTTTAGCACCAACAAATCCAACTGTCATTGAAATATATGCCTTTTGTTCAATCTTTTCATCTTCAGCGGCATTGTCTGCTAATTTAGCAAATTTAGCAACAATTCCTTTTTCAGCAGGTACATAAACACAATTATCATAAAGAGAAATATTTTGATTATCTGTATATCCAGAAAAACCACCAATATATGCAAACCATGCATGCATAACTGTTATATCTAAATCTCCAATACTTGCGCAATTATCAAATCTAGAGGCATAATGGATATTTCCACCATTAAACCCTCCTACACATAATCTAAATGTCTTTCTTCCTTCATTTGATACGCTTTCTGGTTCAGTCACCTTAACATTGACCTTTGAATAACAATTAATAATTCCTGATGAGGAGTCATTTACTCCACTAAATCCACCCAAATATAAGCATCCATCAGAATTTGATGTATAAGAAATTTTTGATTCTACATTTCCTGTAACATAACAATCTGTTATTTTAGAGTTCTTATTTTCACCAACAAAACCACCAACATACATTTTTAATCTTGCTTCACTAACATTTAAATTCAAGTCTAAAACTGCACAATTCTCTATCGTAGAATTTTCTGCTTGACCGATTAATCCTCCAATATAGCCATAAGTGGTTGTTTGTCCAGAATGAGTGAATTTAGGACTTATAATTGTGATATTAGATATTATACAATGCTTTGCATATCCAGCTAAGGCTCCTAAATATGTATTACCACGGCTTGCAGAATATTCTGGAGCTTCGATTGTTAAGTTCTTAACAGTTGCTCCGACCATATATCCAAATAAACCAGTATATTGATTACTATCAAATTTTAAATTATATATTTTGTGTCCATTTCCATCAAATGTTCCTGCAAATGTACTACTTGAATTAAAAATGGAAGAAATGGAACCACCACAATCAATATCCGTTGTTAGCTTATAATACGCATCCTTCGTCTTGTTCATTCCAAGCAACATATCCAAGCTATCTACTAGAATTGGATCATCTTCACTTTCACCAGTACTTAAGGTTGTTACTTCTCTAGTAGCCAAAGTCTTTTGTGTTCCTTTAGAAGAAATAATGAGTTTTACAGAATACAGCGTATCAGAAGTTAAATTTGAAAAGTCAAGTTTATTTCCACTAAGGCTTGTCTCCATAGTTGTAGGTTTTGTTATTGTAACATCTTTTCTAGAGATTTCTTTTGCCTCTTCTCCTGTACTACTCACAGTAATATATGCTTTTACATTATCATTATATAAATCATGATCCTCACTATCTGTAAACTTAGCAATTACACTTAAATCTGTTTTAAAGATTTTAATATCTAAAGACCCTTCAATGTTAGGTAAATTATTTTTCTTACCACAGCTAGTCAAAACTATTAGAAGACCTAAGCATAGGGTTGAACATAATGCAATTAATCGTTTCATATCATCAAATCCTTTACACACTAAAAAATTTTGCACTTCTTAAATATTATATCGTAAATTCGCAATTGTATCAAGAACAAATCACATAATGAAAGCGTAATTTTAACAAAAAATACATTTTCAAAATAGAAATATCAAAAAAACAATAAAGAAGAAAAGTTTTCATATCTTTTTTTAAATATGCTCAAGAAGTGAAATCTTTTTCTATTCTTCTTTAATTGACTTGTTATATTATTTATAATATAATAAAATTTGTACGAAGAAAAGTCTGGAGGTTCCTTATGAAAAAAATTGGACTTGATGTCGGCTCAACAACAATTAAATGCGTTGTATTAGACGAAAATAACCAAATCTTATATTCTGACTATAAACGTCATTATTCTCATATAAAAGACAATATTATCGCAAAGCTTCAAGAACTTATTGATTTGAAGTGGATTGATGAAGATTGTTATTTAGCTATCTCTGGTTCTGCAGGCATGGGTCTTGCCGAAGGCGTAGGGATTCCTTTTGTTCAAGAGGTTTATGCTACTCGTATTGCTGCTAATACATTAATTCCAGGAACAGACTGTATTATTGAACTAGGTGGTGAGGATGCTAAAATTCTATTTCTTACTGATGGTATGGAAGTTCGTATGAATGGTTCTTGTGCTGGTGGTACTGGTGCATTCATTGACCAGATGGCAACCTTATTAAATGTTGATATAACTGAAATCAATGGTTTAGCCTTAAATCATCAAAAGCTTTATGCAATTGCTTCTCGTTGTGGTGTATTTGCCAAATCTGATATTCAGCCTTTATTAAACCAAGGAGCATCTAAATCTGATATAGCTGCTTCTATCTTTAATGCTGTAGTAAATCAAACAATCGGTGGACTTGCTCAAGGTAGAGAAATTAAAGGTAAGGTAGCATATTTAGGAGGCCCATTAACCTTCTTATCCGAACTAAAATCCAGCTTTGATTCTGCTTTACATGTTCAAGGCATTTGCCCTGAAAATTCATTATATTATGTTGCCATAGGTGCTGCGCTTTGTGCTAAAGAAAAGATTCAAATTAAGGAAAAATTAAAAGATTTACAAAGCTACATCAATCTTGCAACCTATGCATATAACCAGCCTTTATTTGCTAATGATACTGCTTTAAAGGAATTTAGAGAACGTCATACAAAAGCACATATTGATAGTCTTCCATTAGAAGGCTATACTGGAAAGCTATATTTAGGTATTGATAGTGGTTCTACTACACTTAAGTTTGTTTTAATCGATGAAGATGAACAAATCCGTTTTGAAAAATATCAGCCAAATAAAGGAAATCCAGTTGAAGTCATCCAAACAATTTTTACAGAACTTTACAATAAATATCCTAATCTTAATATTGCAGGTAGTGCTTCTACTGGCTATGGTGAGGAGCTTGCCAAAAATGCATTTAATCTAGATGCTGGTCTCGTTGAAACAATGGCGCATTTTAGAGCTGCTGCTAAATTTAAACCTGATGTTGATTTCATTATTGATATTGGTGGACAAGATATCAAATGCTTTAAAATTGAAAACAATGCAATAGCAAATATCTTTTTAAATGAAGCTTGTTCTTCTGGATGTGGTTCCTTCTTACAAACCTTCGCAAACGCATTGGGTTATAAAATTGAAGATTTTGCCAAGTTAGGATTAATGGCAGATAAGCCAGTAGATTTAGGTTCTAGATGTACCGTGTTTATGAACTCTTCAGTAAAACAAGCACAGAAGGATGGAGCTACCATAGAAAACATTTCAGCAGGATTATCTATTTCTGTTGTTAAGAATGCATTATATAAAGTTATACGTGCTACAACCAGTGCTCAGCTTGGAAAAAATATTGTAGTACAAGGTGGTACCTTCCACAATGAAGCGGTATTAAGAGCCTTTGAAAAGGAATTAAATTTAAATGTGGTTTGTCCTAATATTTCTGGACTAATGGGAGCTTATGGTGCTGCACTTTATGCAAAATCCTTAAAGTTAGATCATTCTACAACCATCACAAAGGAAGAGTTAAAAGGCTTTGAGCATAAGGTTCAAAACTTTACTTGTAAGGGCTGTAATAATAACTGTCTTCTTTCTTTAAACACCTTTGGAAGTAACCAAAATAAATTCATCAGTGGAAACCGTTGTGAAAAGCCACTAGCTAAAAAGATAACCAACAATAATTCCAATTTATATGAATACATTCGTCAAAAGCTTATGAGCTACAAGCCTGTACCAGGTAAAAGAGGAAAGCTTGGAATCCCTCTTGTTTTAAATATGTATGAGCTTTGGCCATTCTGGTATACCTTCTTTACCAATTTAGGATTTGAAGTCTATAATAGTGGTTTTTCTAATGAGAAACTCTATACATTAGGTCAACATACAATACCTTCTGATACTGTATGCTATCCTGCAAAACTTGTTCATGGTCATATTGCCAAATTACAACAAGATGAATTTGAAACCATCTTCTATCCATGTATGAGTTATAATATTGATGAGAAAAAAGGAGATAATCATTTCAATTGTCCAATTGTTGCCTATTATCCACAAACCATTGAAAACAATGTAAAAGATGTTCAAGATATAAATTTCATTCATCCATTTATTGGTATACATGATAAAGATATTTTTGAACAAAAAATGAGAGAGCATCTAAAGGACTACGACATTTCTAAAAAAGAAATTCATAAAGCTTCTTCTCTTGCCTATGAAGAATATGATGCATATTTAGCTGATTTAAGAAAGCAAGCAGATCAAATCATTTCAAATGCAAGAGCAAACCATCAACAGATCATTGTTCTAGCAGGTCGTCCTTACCATGTTGACCCTCAGGTTAACCATGGCATTGATAAATTAATTAATGGCTTTGATGTAGCTGTTGTTACAGAAGAATCTATTTCTCATTTAGTTCCAAAGTTCAAGGTGGGTGTATTAAATCAATGGACCTATCATGCTAGACTTTACGCGGCAGCTAAATACTGTACAACTCAAAAGGATATGAATTTAGTTCAACTCGTTAGCTTCGGTTGTGGTCTAGATGCAGTAACTACTGATGAATGTAAAACTATACTTGAAAACCACAATAAGATTTATACACAAATTAAGATTGATGAAATTACAAATTTAGGTGCAGTTAAGATTCGTCTTAGAAGTTTATTTGCTGCATTAAAACAAAAGGAGGAAAACTAATGGAATCTGAAGTTAAAGAATATCCAAGATTTGTCGCTTCTATGCGTAAAACTCATACCATTTTAATTCCTTCTATGCTTCCTTTTCATATGGCTTTATTCGAAAAGGCACTTCTTGTCTCAGGATACAATGTAGAGATTATGAGAAATGAAGGTCCTGATGTTGTTACAGAAGGATTAAAGTATGTACATAATGATACCTGCTATCCTGCATTACTTGTTATCGGACAATTTATCGATAATTTAAATCATAGAACAGATCACGATAAACTAGTTCTTCTTATTACCCAAACAGGTGGTGGCTGTAGAGCTTCAAACTATATCCATCTTTTAAGAAAGGCATTAGATAAGGCGGGATATGGTTTTATTCCTGTGGTTTCTTTAAATGCTTCTAATCTGGAAAAGGATAGCGGTTTAAAGCTTACCTATTCTCTAATCAAAAAGATTGCAGCAGCAATGACCTATGGCGACGAAATCATGTATCTTTTCAATAAGACACGCTCTTATGAAACTGAAGCTAGGTCTGCAAAAAAACTTGCCTTAAGCTGGGTCGAAAAAATAGGAGAACAATTCGGTAAGAAAAAGGGTGTTTCCTATAGAGCCTTAAGAAAGAACCTAAATGCTATTGCCAAAAGCTTTAATGCATTATCTTTAGATTTAACACACGCCATACCAAAGGTTGGGGTTGTCGGAGAAATCTATGTGAAATACGCAGCCTTAGGAAATAATCACTTAGAAGATTTCTTAGTAAGTGAACACGCTGAGGTTATGGTTCCAGGTCTTTATGGATTTATCCTCTACTGTCTATATAACTCTATTTATGATAGTGAATTCTATGGCCACGGAAAAGTAAAGAAACTAGGATCTAAATTTATTATTTGGTATTTAAGGCGTAGAGAAAAGCTAATGATTCAAAGTATGAAAAAGACAAAATTCACACCAATGAAATACTTCTCTCATACTAAAGATTTATCTGAAGGTATTCTATCTCATGGAACAAAGATGGGTGAGGGTTGGCTTCTAACTGCTGAAATGATGGAGCTTGTTGAAATAGGCTATGATAACATCATTTGTACACAACCATTTGGATGTCTACCAAATCACATTTGTGGTAAAGGCGTTATGAAGAAGATTAAATCTCTTCACCCAGATGCAAATATCGTAGCTATTGACTACGACCCTTCAGCTACTAAAGTAAATCAAGAAAACAGAATTAAACTTATGCTAGCAATTGCTAGAGAAAAAATTGAAGAAAACGAGGATGCTAAGCTGTAAAATAAACAGCTTAGTTTTTTTATATGAAAACATACTTAAGAAACGAAATCATCATAACAAAAAATGCATATATCAATCAAATATTTAAAATTACTAAAGGTCATATTACTAACAAAAGAAAAACCGAAAACTATGGTCCTAAAGACTATTTATTTTTAGATCAAATTTTTTATAATCCTTACACTCTAGATGAATATTACGCGTTAGATTTGGTTGCTGGAGAGTGGATTGATAAGTGCGATATTGATACAAGTTATTTCCCAATACTGTCTAAAATGATTCAAGAAAAGAAAAATCAAACTGAATTACTTTTATTAAATGATCCTATTACAAAACTCTCAAGATATCTATATTTTGAATATTTAAATAATAAAACTGAAAGCTTTTATATTACACTATCTATCAGTGATTTATCCTTCTACCTTCACATAAATAAAAATAGTTTATCAGAGGTATTGAAATATCTTGAGTCAAAAGAAATCGTATCAAAACATAATAAACTTTTTAACATACTGAACATTAAAAAATTAGAAACACTTGCATATCAAAAGGAATTTAAAAATTGAAAAAATCAAATGCTTTAAATTTAAAAATTAGAATTGAAATTAAAAATTCACTATGCTAGAATAATTATTGTCCTAGATTTGGTGGAAACGACATACGGTTGAAAAATCAATTAATAGAAATGTCTTATTAGACCTTGCTTTTTTTCTTTGCTTGAATGTCTCTATTTTGATAATTCACATAATAAATAAACTGACTATATATTTACCTCATAATAATTAAAAATAACACGCAAAATTTACGTGTTATTTTTCTGCTTTTAAATTTGTAAATTACTGCACTTCAATAACTGCTTTTGCAGCTTTCTCAATCTCTTTATTTGAATATGGTTTTAAAT
>JAIDMV010000083.1 GCA_029050385.1 Anaeroplasmataceae bacterium
GATACCTAGCTTAGTATAAAGTTCTCCTACAATAATTTGATTTTCAAATAATCTTGTAAAATATAAATCTAATAATTGACGAGTTTGTTCTTCTCTTTGAACAGGACCAAAAGGATTTGCAAAGAAAGATTCTACTAAACCAACCTCTTGCGTTGTACCTTTAGCATATCTTGCTCCACGGATAAAGGTTTTCAATGCATCCTTCTCATCAGTAAATTCTTTTAGCTGTACGTCCACATCCTCATAATTATTTGCATATAAAACCATATCTACCTTATATCCCTTCATAATCTGAGCATAAGTAGCTACTGGTATTACCAAACGAGAATTCACCTTATCTGGATTCATAAATATAGCTCTATCCATTTCACGATATGCATATCCAGAGGACATATCATCCAATCGAACAAACGCCCCAATTTCAGTACCATAGGCGTATACTTCACCATCAATCAACTTGAACGTACCCATATCATCAAATACAGTAAGTAATGATGAAATTTGATCTCCTGCGTATTCGCTTAATGCTTCTAAGGATTCGCTCTTTCCTGCACCACTATCTCCGATAATGACAACATTTTTCGTGGAACCATTTTTCATTGTAATACTTACACAAGCTCCGTGAAGTGGAAGATTGCCATTATCAATCATCTTCACATTATAAAGAGTTAAAAGCATTTTTTTCATATATCCAAAGTAATCTACACTTGAATCATGTGGAGCAACACCTAAATAAATATCCTCTTCTTTATCATGATAAAAGTAAGATTCTCCATCAATATCTGCACCAAAAATGTAAAGCAAGTCTGGCTTTTGTCCTGCACATTTATAAAGAGGAACAAATTCAAATAAATTACAAAGTGTAATTCCTAAAGCTAAAAAATCTCTATGAAAATAAACATAAGCTAAAGCACTTCCAACTTTTGCAGAATAGCAGTAATATTCTTCTGCTTTAAACCCATTTGAAAACTTAGGTAAAGGATTCTCAAATACCTCAGGATATGTGCCTGTTCTTTTATTCTTTGCAGAATAAGTAATGAAAGGTGGTCGTATCAATACACGTTCTAATACTGAAGCTTTAGCTAAAAAGGCATACTTACTATCCTTGCCCATCCAATTATGCTTAGAAATCATAAGCCCAGCATTAACGCCAGCTGGTAAAGAACGATAAATAGAGAATGCTTCTCCTAAGACCTTATGACAAATATTACGATATGTACTTAGAATAACATTTGTAAACTGATTCATTACAGAAGTGAAGGAAGCTGTTTCTACTCCACTTAATCTACTTCTTGAATAAATTAATCCATAACGTTCCAAACGACGCCAGTAATCATAAAAATCCTCTATCAATTCATATAAAATATCTGTATGCTCTAGTATCTGTTTAAAATGTACGCTTAACTTTCTTATTTCTGATAATTCAAATTCTAACAAAAGCTTAAATAGAATCACGTAATCCTTTTTAGGATTAGGCAAAATCTCTATAATACGTAAAACATCCTGCTTTTCTACTTTATAAATGTGCTCTAAGAATTTACCCCAAACATCTTTAAAGCACTGAGAATTTAGTACTTCTATTTCATTTTTGCAATACTTTTCTGAAAAGTTTAAAATAACTTGTCTTTGATTTGTTATAAAATCCATTTAATCTCTTCCCTTTTTAAAATAATCCTACTGCCTTACCATCAACAACATCCATTTTTTCACTTGCTGGCTCCTTAGGTAATCCTGGCATTGTTAATATTTCTCCACTTAATGCTACAATAAAGCCTGCCCCTATAGAAGGTTTAAGTTCACGAATTGTGACTGTGAAATCCTCAGGTCTTCCCAACAATTTTGGATTGTCAGATAAAGAATACTGTGTTTTTGCCATACAAATTGGCAAATTATCCCAACCATTCTTCTTCATTGTTGCCATTTGATTTTTTGCAGTTTGTGTAAATTCAATATGATTAGCACCATATATTTCTTTACAAATCTTTGTAATCTTTTCTTTGATACTTAAATTTACATCATATAAGCATTGAAACTTACCTTCATCCTTAGAAACAACCTCTAAAACTTTTTCTGCAAGTTCAATTCCGCCAAGACTTCCTTTGGCAAAAACTTCAGATAAAGCTATTGGATGCTGATTCTTCTTTCCCCAAGCCTCTAGTGTTTCTAATTCCTCTTTTGTATCACTACCAAATCGATTGATAGCTATAACATAGCCTAAATTATATTTCTTAATATTTTCTATATGCTTTTCTAAATTGTGAATACCTAATTGTAATGCCTCTATATTTTCTTTAGATAAGTCCTCTTTTGCAACGCCACCATGCATTTTAAGAGCTCTAATCGTAGCTACAATAACAACACATGAAGGCTTAATGCCAGCCATACGACATTTAATATCTAAAAATTTTTCAGCCCCTAAATCAGCACCAAATCCAGCTTCTGTTACAACATAATCTCCTAACTTCATAGCCATTTGTGTTGCAAGAATAGAATTACATCCGTGTGCTATATTAGCGAAAGGACCACCATGAACTAATGCTGGTGTGTGCTCAAGTGTTTGTACTAGATTAGGCATTAATGCATCCTTCATAATTAAAGTCACTGCTCCCGTTGCTTTAATATCCTCTACAGTAACAGGCTTTTTATCATAAGTATATGCGACAACCATTCTACTTATTCTTTGTTTAAAATCCTCTAAAGATGTTGCAAGACAGAAAACGGCCATTACTTCAGAAGCAACTGTAATATCAAAATGATCTTCTCTTGGTACTCCATTTGCTTTTCCACCTAAGCCAATAATCACATTTCTTAATGCACGATCATTTAAATCTAGGCATCTATGAAGTACAATCCTTGTGGGATCGATTCCTAATCCATTTCCTTGATGAATATGATTGTCTAGGATTGCAGCTATCGCATTATTTGCTGTTGTTATAGCATGAAAATCACCTGTGAAATGTAAGTTAATATCCTCCATAGGAACAACTTGCGCATAACCACCACCTGCAGCTCCACCCTTTATTCCCATAACAGGTCCAAAGCTTGGTTCTCTTAATGCAACAGCAACCCTTTTATTTAATTTTTGTAAGGCATCTGCTAAACCTATTGTAGTTGTAGATTTACCCTCTCCAGCAGGAGTTGGATTAATAGCTGTCACTAAAATAACCTTCCCCTTTGGATCGTTCTTAACTGCATCTAAATGTATTTTAGCTTTATATTTACCATAAAGTTCTATATCTTCTTCTGTAAGATTAAGCTTTTCTGCCACTTCTTTTATTGATAGCATTTTAGCTTGTTGAGCAATCTCTAAATCTGTTAGCATATTCATCATATCCTTTCAAAAAACAATCTAGTATAATCATACCACAAATTAAAGACAAAAGAAAGAATAAACCATTGATTTTTATATGTCATTTTAATAGAGAAAGAATATCTTTTTTAAATTAATAAAAAAC
>JAIDMV010000084.1 GCA_029050385.1 Anaeroplasmataceae bacterium
AGATGTGTATACGCGCCAGATATAGGTACAACCATTAAATGTATTATATAATGACCCGCCAATATAAGTTACTGTTTTTAGGGATTGTGGAATATAGCCATAACGAACCTCATAAGAATTCTCAAAACTTTTTCTAGAAAACCAAAAACCTATTGATCCATCAAGAGGGTTAGGTAAATGTGGTGTGGTTAAAGATTCTAAATTACTACAACCACTTAAAATTGCATCTCCTCTTTGCTTAACACTAGTAGGAATCACTAATTCCCTTAATCCTTTACAATTCTTAAATGCAGATGCTCCTATAGATATAATGCTTTCAGGGATATTCAATTCTGTAATACTGAACTGATCTTGGAAGGCATTATCTGCTATTTTCTTAACTGGTTTATCATTATAAACCTCTGGAATATTTATAATAGATCTTTCCATCGCAACACCTGTAACAGCATATCCGCCGACTTCATTATCATATTCATAAGTTAAATATTCCCAT
This sequence comes from Anaeroplasmataceae bacterium, assembly GCA_029050385.1. Classification (GTDB taxonomy): domain Bacteria; phylum Bacillota_I; class Bacilli_A; order Acholeplasmatales; family Anaeroplasmataceae; genus Pelethenecus. The sequence continues at coordinate 494 of JAIDMV010000084.1, forward strand.
GCTGCCAAATCACCACATCTTGTGCATATTTCATTAGAATCATAACTATGACCTAATGCAGGAATCTCTTTTATAGTGGAATAATCACATCTACTACAATATTCATATGCTTCATAACCAACCTCTTTACAGGTTGGAGCTTTGGCAGATTCAGTTTTTATATCATGACCAATAGCTTTAATTTCTTCTTCTTTAATTTGAGTAGTGAATGCCTTATTTTTAAATTGTGCTGTATAGGTAATTAATCCTGTTTCTAAACATTTTGCAGGTTCAATACTTTTTGTCACATCAACAGTTTCTGATATTATGTGAGTTTGATTTCTATCACATAAAATAGTTGCTGTAACTTTTGTACTATCTTGGTTCCAAGAATAGGTTGCCTTACCATATGTATGATCTAATGCAGGAATACTTTTATAAGTAGAATAAGAACATCTCTTACAGGTATCATATGCTTCATAGCCTGCCTCTTCACAGGTGGCAGCTTTGCCTTCATGATGCTCTAAATCATGACCTAATGGTTTTTTCTTATTATCTTCATAAAAGTCACCACATTCTTCACAAAGATAAAGAGTAAAACCTTCTTCTGTACAAGTAGGCTCATTAACATCTTTTAAGTATTTATGCTGATGCCCACAGCTTACAAAAAGCATAGGCAATATACATATGGATAAAATCCAACATAATTTGCTAATTTTTCTCATTTTTATATTCCTTTCTTTTATATATAAAATAATTATACCCCCCCCCCGACCATTTTTGTCAATGTAAAAATAGTATTAAAAACAGGATAAAAATGATATAATATGAAGTGAAATGAAAGGATGATATTATGAGTAGTTTTAAAGATTTAAGAATTGTAGATAATTTTTATCAAACATCTTCCTTTTTTCCTATGCCAACCATATTAATTGGAACCTTGGATGAAAAAGGAAATACCTCCTTTGGGGCATATTCTCTTTGCTTCCCCTACTATATTGCTGGAAAAGACTATTATGCAATGGTATTAGAATGTAGAAATAGTTCAAATACCTGCAAAGGAATTTTAAGAACTGGAAAATGTAGTTTAAACTTTTTACCTGATTCTAAAAAGTATTTTAAAGAAATTGTAAGACTAGGATTTCCTGGAGAAACTCCTGAAGAAAAAATGAAGGACTGCATTTTTACCTTAGAGGAAGGATTAAGGAAGCAGGAAAATCCTAATGAAGTTTATCCTAAGGTTATCCAAGAAGCTTTTCAAGTTTTTGAATGTACTTGGGTAAAAGAATTAGATAATGCCCAAGAGGATACAATTCAAGAAGAATATAATGGTCCTTATCATGACTTCAATGGAATCACCTCTAAATATGGAGCACATTTTATTTTGAAAATAGACAAAATTTTAATGAAAGAAAAATACTATACTTCTATTGTTGATGGTGTAAATAAAAATAATTTTCCTAAAGTCCCTGTAGATTATGGCTATAGAGATTCTACAAACTTCTGGTGTTCGCAATTTAAAAAGCCTTTTGCTGAACCAATACCTAATAAAGAGGTCGACATTGAATCCGTAAAATATGCAGCAAACCGTGCAGACCCTGTTGTGAAATTTTCAGATGATGCATGCAGGACTATGGTGAAAATTCCAAGAGTTTTTCTATCTATGGTTCTAAAGGGATGTGTAGCATGGGCAAAGGAAAACAATTGTACCTTAATCACCGCTAAGGAAATGCAAATCATTAATGATAAACGCAAGGAAGAAAAAAACAAAAAGAAAAAATAAAAATCACAAACTAAAAAGAGGCAAGAAAATCACTTGCCTCTTCTTTATACTTTTACTTTTCTTAAATAATATCCCTTTACTTTTGTTTGCGCATTTGTCCTAAATACTTTTAAAACAATATGCTGATAAAATTTTCTTTCTTCTTTTCCATTGGATAAACTTACGTATGAACTACAAAAAATAAAATTATTTTTTACAAACATATTCATAGGATCATAACCAACAATACAAGAAGGGAACTCAATATACTCTCCATTTTCTATCAAATCTTTTATAAGTGCATATTCCTTAGAACATTCTTTTTCATGATTTTCTATTTGTTTATAAATAGATCTATAGTTTTTTATATTTATATATTTTGGTTTTATGTTCGTCATAACATTATGAAAAATAGACACTCCATAAAACACTTTAAAATCTATAGAAAGACTTTCCAATAAAGAATAAAAGAATACACCACTATAATAACTTCTTCTACGAGGATCAAGCTGAAGTTCTAAAGATATAAGTTTTTTAGAGTAGACTTCCATTTGTTTAAGGTATTGAGATAAGGATAATGCTTTTAAAGCTTTTGAGGAAACATATTCCGCAGTACCCTCTATAGTCTCTGCCTTAACTTCATTTAGTGAGGATTGTGGATCATAATCAATCATCTTCTTACGAACATAAAAAATATTTTGTAAAATTTCTATATTTGGATGTTCATAAGATTTTACTAATAATTTTGAATCTTTATATCTTAGACTACAATACTTTTCTGTAATAGGGCTAAACAAAAGTTCAATGTCATCAGGATATCTATCCTCTTGGTTTTCCATTTGGAAACAATGAAACATTTCATGAACAAGATTGGCTGCTAGAATATCCATATCATCTATTTCATCAAGTTCTAAATTCCAAATTGCTATAATCTCTTGATTATACTGGATGGCTGTATTTCCGTAAAAAAAATCTGGTTTTGGAAAAACTTTATGATTTAAGCAGGCTTCTTTTTCATTATATAGCGCAAAAGGAAACTTGTGAAATCCATTCCATAAAGCATTAAAATCTAGTTGGTCAAGTAGATAATCCACCTCTTGATATACTTTTTCTAAATCCATTCTTTTTCCCTCTTTTCTATTTTATTTTAGCATAGAGCAAGCGGGGAAATAAATTGGAAAAGCTAGGAGTTTTTCCTAGCTTTCTATAATGTCAAGTATTTTCTTTATTATCATTGGTTTAGCAATTACACATAATCTAGCATGAGTTTTAGAAGGAGTCTTTAAATAAGAGAAGCGAACAGAATTTTCTTGATTCACTATATCTAATACGTTCTTGATTTTATCTTCTAATGAAGCATTCCACTCTAGGTCTACTACAAAACAACTCGCATCTACATTCACTGTATTCAAATAATCATTTACCATACCTTTAGATTTAATGATTAATTCTGCCTCTACAAACTTTTCTTTGAAAAAATTTTGAATATCTTCTTCGCTAAACTGCCACTTGCCTTTTATCATTTGGCCATTCAATAGACCTAGCTTGATATAATTTCTTAAAGTACGAGTTGTCAGTGAAGTCATCATAGACAAGGTATTCATATCATAAAATATAAAAGTTTTTTTCATAGCAATATGTTTTATTCCTGCTTCTGAAAAGATATCCCCAAAAGGAGTATATCCTAATGCTTCGTAAAATCCTTGGGCATGAATTTGAGCATGTAGATGAACTTCATTTATTCTTTGAAGTTGCCCTTCTGCAAGCTGCATAACTTTCCTACCATAACCTAGGCCTCTATAGTTCTTCTTTACACAAACTCTACCTATAATTGCAGGAGTAGATAAATATACTCTGGCATAGGCTATAAGGATGTCATCTTTATAGATACAACAATGAATGTATCTATCCTCATTAACTTCTATTTCTAGTTCTACTGGAACATTCTGTTCTTCAATAAAAACCTCTGTTCTTAAAGCTTTGATATCCTCATTGATATCATTAAGTATCTTACTTGTTTCCATTTTCACTCTCTTCGAACTTTAATTCTAAATCCACAAGACCTTCATAAAATTCTGGTTCATGGGTAACTAAGATAACACTACCAGGAAAATCATTGATACTATCCCAAAGTTCAGCTTTAGAATAGATGTCTAAATGATTGGTAGGCTCATCAAAAATTAAGACATTGCTTTTCTTCATTGTCATAAGAGCTAGTCTTACCTTTGTCTGTTGTCCACCAGATAGATTAGCCATAAGCTGTAAGGACATTTCTCCTTTGATGCCAGCTGTTGCTAGAACACTTCTAAGCTCCCCATCTGTTTTCATCGGATAAAATCTTCTTAAATAGCTGATTGGGGTAGTAACAGAGTCATACTCTTCTTCCTGTGCAAAATAGTTTAAATCTGCTGAAGGATTCCATACATATTCTCCACTAATTGTCGGCAGGATTCCTAAAATACTTTTTAAAATCGTGGATTTCCCTATTCCGTTATGTCCTAGGATAACCACTTTTTCGTTATGCTTCAGCAAAAAATCTATATCTGATAAAACAGGCTTCCCATTGTAGCCGACAGTAAGTTTTTTTAGTTTTAATACTTCCTCACCAAGACCCTTAGAAAATGGAAATTTCAAATGCATCGGCTCATGATGCATAGGCTTTTCTAAAACCTTAACACGCTCAAGCATTTTTCTTCTCGATTTCGCCTGTTTAGAAGTGGTTGCACGAACAATATTTTTTTGAATGAATTCTTCTGTTTTCTTTATCCATTTCTTTTGATTTTCAAAAGCGTTTTGATATTGTTCATCTCTAATGGCCTTTTCTTTCAAATATAGGTCATACTTCATTTTATAACGAACCATCTCTTTATTCGATAAACAATAAACAATCTCACCAATAGTTCTTAAGAAATCCTCATCATGACTAATTACAACAAAAGCTTTATCAAAATCAACTAAATACTTGGCAAGCCATTCAATATGCGCTGTATCTAAAAAGTTAGTAGGCTCATCCATCAATAAAACATCTGGTGCTTCTAACAATAATTTTGCAAGATAAACCTTTGCACGTTGTCCACCACTTAAATGATTTAAATGTGTATCCATTCCATAGTTTGCAATACCTAAGCCATTGACTACATTGCCAAGGGTAGAATTCATTTGATAAAAATTCTTTTCTTCTAATTCTTCTTGAATACTTTGAGCACGGCTTAAATATTTTTCATACTCAGATTCAGCACAACTACATAATGCCTCATAATAAGAATTCATCTGTTTTTCTTTTTCCAATAGTGGAGCAAATACCTCAGTTAAATAATCGTAAATAGAGATATCTTTTTTCACCTTTAACTGCTGATCTAAATACCCATAGGTAACATGGTTTAACCAAGTAATAGAGCCTGCATCTGGAATTAAGTTTTTGGCGATCAGATTCATAAATGTAGATTTTCCACAGCCATTATCTCCAACTAAGACGATATGCTCTTTAGGCTGAATTCGAAAACTCACCTTATTATATAAGCCAACATCGGCATATTTAAATTCTAAACCTTCAACCTCTAACAGTCCCACTGTCACACCTCCTTACAATAAGATAGGGTCTATGAAATCATAGACCTTATCTCTTTTAATTTTTCTCTTTTACATGCTTTAAAATCATATCTATAAATGCATCAATAGATACAGATACTTGTTCTTGTTTTCCATATGGACGATAATTTACAGTATTAGATTCTAGTTCCTTATCACCTATTACTAAAGTATAAGGAATTTTCTTTGTTTGAGCTTCTCTAATCTTATAACCAAGCTTTTCATCTCTAAAATCATTTTCAAAGCGGATTCCTGCTCTTTGGAATGCTTCATTTAGTTTTAAACAGTATTCCTTATGCGCATCAGCTACTGGAATTAGCTTTACCTGAACTGGAGCTAACCAAGTAGGGAATGCACCTGCATAGTTTTCTGTAATGATACCAATAAAACGCTCTAAAGATCCAAAGCAAGCTCTATGAATCATAATAGGAGTCTTCTTACTTCCGTCCTCTGCAATATACGTACAGTTGAAACGACCAGGAAGCTGCATATCTAATTGTACAGTACCACACTGCCAAATACGGTTCATAGAATCTCTTAATTTGAAGTCAAGCTTAGGTCCATAGAAAGCACCATCACCAGGATTAATTTTAAAGCTATGTCCAGTAGCAAGACAAGCCTCTTCTAATGCTTTTTCAGCTTCATTCCAAACTTCAATTTCACCAATATAATTCTCTTCAGGTCTTGTAGATAATTCAATAGAATAATCTAGCCCAAAGATAGAATAAACATAATCATATAAGGATAAGATTCTTGCAACCTCATCTCCTACCTGATCTTCTCTTAGCATAATATGAGCATCATCCTGAGTAAAGCCACGAACTCTAAATAACCCATTTAATGCACCACTTGCCTCATAACGATGTACATTACCTAACTCAGAATAACGAAGTGGTAACTCTTTATAAGAATGTAGGTCATTCTTATAAACTAAAATAGCTCCTGGACAGTTCATAGGCTTAATCGCATAAGTACCATCTTCTACATCAATTGTAAACATATCATCCTTATAATGATCCCAGTGACCTGAAGTTTCCCATAACTCACGGTTAAGCATAATAGGAGTATTGATGGTTAAATATCCACGCTTCTTATGTAAATCTAACCAGAAATCCTCTAGCGTTCTTCTTAATTGGTATCCCTTTGGTAACCAAAAAGGAAGTCCTGGACCATACTCAGAAAGCATAAATAAATCTAATTCCTTACCTAGCTTACGATGATCTCTTTTCTTTCTTTCCTCTAAATTATGTAGATGAGTCTCTAAGCTTTCTGGTGTTGCAAAGCAAGTACCATAAATACGAGTAAGCATTTCATTTTTAGAATCTCCACGCCAGTAAGCACCAGATACATTCAATAACTTAAAATTCTTTAAAACACTTGTAGAAATAACATGTGGACCTCTACAAACATCTGCATAATCTGCTTGTTCATAAATGCCAACCTCTTCATCATCTACAGCATCAATAAGTTCACATTTAAATTTATCAGAAGCAAATTTCTTTTTTGCCTCACTCTTTTTCAAATAATAATGTTGAATAGAGACATTTTCCTTAACAATCTTTTTCATCTCTGCTTCAATCTTTGGTAAATCCTCTAAAGCAATAGGACTATTCACTTTAAAGTCATAATAAAATCCTTCTTCGATTGCAGGACCTACACCAAAACAAGTATCAGGATATAATCTATGCATTGCATGAGCAAGTAAATGTGCACAAGAGTGATTTAAAACATCCACTGCCTCTTTATCTTCTAAAAGAATTAATTCTAGCTTGCAATCTTTAACAAGTGGTGTTTTTAAATCCACTAAAGCATCATCTACCTTAGCAACACAAGCCTTCTTGGCAAGACTTGAGGACAATTCCTTTGCAACCTCAATGATTAATTTTCCTTCTTCAACCTCTTTAATACTTCCATCTTTTAAACTAACCTTTAACATATTTCTTCTCCTTTTTATAAATATTTAATCATATTCACTTCATGTATGTCATCTTCATCAACAACATCAGTTTCTATAAAGCCAACCTTTTCATAAATATGTTTAGCATGCTCATTGCCCCATAAGTATGTGGTTGTTAATTCCTTTGTTTGAAATTTATTTTTCATAAATTCTATCAGCTGCCTTAAAGCAGTTGTACCATAGCCTTTATTTTGAAAATTACAATCCATAGCATAGTCCCATAGAAAATAATCTGTGTTAGAATATTTTCTTAGCATTGCAAATCCGACGCATTGAGCATTTAAATAAATGTCATAGGCAAGTATTTCAGGCTTACCTATCATCTTCTTGATTGCTTCAAAGCTGGATATTTGCCTTCTTTGTTCTTCTGTCAAATGAATTAAAATCCCCTTTGATTCTACAAATTGGAATATAGGATTTGTCTGGCCCATGCTATCACCTTCCAACAATAAAAAAATCGCCCTTCAACAAAAGGACGAAAAAGTTTTCCGCGGTACCACCTTAATTTTAGAATTTCTTCTAACACTTTAAAAATTCTTAACGCGAATCAAACGAAGTGGCATTTCCTCCACCCATCTTTAAAGGTAGTAACTAAATATGCTTTATAGATACTTTCACCAAATGTATCCTCTCTAAAATAAAGGGTATATTTAATCGTATCC
>JAIDMV010000085.1 GCA_029050385.1 Anaeroplasmataceae bacterium
CCTAGTGCGCCAAATAGGAGGACTAGTGCGCCAAATTTACAAAAAAAAATAAAGTTTTGCAAATTTTAATGATGTATTATAGATTTAGGATTCTACAAAGGAGGCCTTAAAATGAGAAAAATATGGAAAGGATTAATGCAAAGTAAGGTAAAACTACTCTCTGTTCTTTTTGCTGCAGTGGCAGTAGTGTGTCTTACTACAACTTTGGTATTGAATTTAACAATTCAGCCAGCTGGGAATGACCCTAGCAGTAAGCCAATCGGAAATACAGAGGCATACTATGATAATTTAGCAGATAATAATGCTATTGAAATGAAGTATCTAATGTTTGAAACGCATACTGCAGCTGATGCACCTAATAACAGTAAGGTAGCAGGTGTTTGGTGTAAGGGCATAGACGTCAACCAGATTATTTCCGATTATGGTGCTAATCCTGGGCTTACGAACTACATTCAATCACATCCAGCTTTAATTATTCCAGCAACAACTGATGGATATGATACAGTGGTAGGTATAGATTTTTCTAATGTTGGTTGGAATAATCCAAATAAAAATTCGGGCGATACATTCTTACAAATCGTTTCACTTATTGAAGTGGTTAAAATTCCAAAGTCAGTCCAATATATCACAGCGTATTCATTCAATAGCTTTACTAAGCTAGGATATTTTGAAACGCCATTTATTGGAACCTCTAGAGGATCTTCTGCTCGTGGTATTAATATGACTGCATATGATATCAAAGAATTTGAAAATGACCATGGACAAATTCCTACTAGTGATCCATTTGGTTCTATGTTTGGTGAACACAACCCATTGTATCCAATGAGTGGATCTAGAACAGGACAAGGAGATACTGCCTCTTGGTTTAATTTTGCAGGTATAGATTATGAGCCAAGATTTATAGAATGGAAAGAACTTGATGAAAATAGTATCAAGTCTGAATGTTTTGGTTATTATATTCCTAATATGATTGACTATTTATATATAACAGATGAAAAAGCATTAGGTAATTACTCTCTTGCTAAGACGTCTGCAAGACATGTAGAAGTTACTGCTCAAGGTTCAGTCTTCTCTTTTGGTGCTTATACATTTGCTGATAGTGGAAAGTTAGGAGATCAGTTTTCTGATCCACAGCAAGGTCTTGAGACAATAAAGCTTAATATGAGTGGCTCTATTTCAATGAAGACAGGTACTTTCAATACATGTGAAACATTACAAAGTATTATTATTCCTCGTGCAAGTACAAATATTGAAATTCCAGATGCTTTCTTATATAACAACTTAAGCTTGAAAACTGTGTATATGCCTGGAACAGTTACCTCAATTGGTAAAGCTTCCTTTATGGGCTGTGAGCAATTGGAAAGAATTGCAGTCTACACTGGTAATTCTTCAGAATTAACTGGAGATTATGAGACAGATGTAGCAAATAATTTAGTAGTAAATAGTTCATATAAATTTGATATGCCTACAGGCTTAAAGTCTATTGGTGCTGATGCATTCAGAGATTGTAAGTCTTTTGATACAATTTATGTTCCAAATGCTGTAGAAACCATTGGTTTTGCAGCATATAGTGGATGTTCTAGCGTTGAAAGAGCAATCTTACCATTTGTTGGTGCACACGTTGGAAGATGTACAAGCTCTTGTGTAAATGAAGAAGGAAAAAAGGTACATCATGGATTATCTGGTTGGATTTTTGGAGATGTATCTGGTAATGCAAACTGCTATGATGCAAGACAAAACTTTATAGATGAAACAGGTGCTTTAGCTACAAAGCCATTTACAATTCCAAAGAAATTAAAAGAAATTACTTTAACTAAAGAAACTCATTTGACTACAGGTTGTTTCCAAGGCTTAGCTAGTTTGCAAAGTATTACGATTAATGATGCTGTAGGTTCAAATATAGTAGAAGGCTGTTTTGACCAATGCGGATCTTTACAACGTATGACTGTACCAGCAATTATTGGTGGTAATCTTGGAGCTTTCTTCAAGGGCTCAGAGAAGTTTGATGGAAGTGCTGTTACTGTAGGCTCATATCGTGTTCCTACAACCTTAAAAATTGTTCGTATCACAAATATGCAAAGAGCTGAAGGTCAACTATTCCACAATTGTTCAAATATTGAAACAGTAGAATTTTCTAATGTTACTAACTACTTTGGTCATGCAATTTTCTATAATAACCAATCCTTAAAGAATTTGACTGTGCCTATTGTCGGTATGCAACGTGGTGAATTTGATCCATATTACTATATGTGGTGGAGAGATATTCGCTATAGAAACTCTTTAATGTGGTTATTTAGTGAATCTTTACAAACAGATGCTTATCAAAATACATCTCAATACTATAAACCTTATTCTACGGTTTATTATACACCATACATTCCAAATTCTTTAAAGAGTGTTACGGTTACAAATGAATCTGAAATTGATTATCATGCATTCCGTGGTTTTACAGGATTAGAAAACATATCTATTACAAATGTACCAGATCATATTGATGAGGGTTCTTTCTGGAATTGCGGAAAGCTTCAATCTTTACAATTGCCATATATAGGTGCTAATTTAAATAGAAGTGGAGATGCAGGCTGGAGCCATGTTTTAGGTTTCATTTTTGGTAGAAATGCTTCTTATGGTAATTCCTATGCTGTTTCTCAATACTCAACTTACTATATTCCAAATGGATTGGAAACTGTTGAGATCGGAACAACTGGTACAGAAGTTGCTTATCTATCTACAAAAGTATTTGATTATGCTTTCAGTGGATGTTCATCCATTAGATCAATTGACTTTAAGCATGCAGATATCCAAACTTTAGGTACTTATGCATTTGCAAATTGTTCTAAATTAGAGGATGTAAATTATCCTAATGCACGTTATTCTCATGTAGGAAATTATGCATTCTATAATTGTAAGACTTTAAAGAGAATGAAGAAGGCTGGAGATGCTCCAGATGAGAAGGGATTTATCCCAGATACTGTTAAGACTATCGGAAACCATGCTTTTGATGGTACCTCTGTAGGCTATTTAGATTCAGGTGCTTATGCAAATAATAGACTTGATTTGACATCTTATACATCAGTAGGAGACTATGCGTTTGCAAACTGTTTACAGATTGATGAGGTTGTTGTTCCTGAAAATCTAATCATTGGTTCAGGTTTATTTGCAGGTTGCTCTTATTTGACAAGTGCAACACTTCCTACAAATAATAAAATGGTTACTCCATACATGTTCCAAAACTGTGTAAGTCTACCTGGTGTAGATATTACAGGTATTACGAATATTCCAGCAGGTATATTCTCAGGCTGTACAAATCTATCTTTTGCTAATGGATTGCTACTTAACCCTTCTATTAATAGTATTGGTGCATATGCCTTTGCAAAATGTAGTAGCTTAGAGCATTTTGAGTTACCTGCAGGCTTATACAGCATTGATGAAGGTGCATTCCAAGGCTGTAAGAACTTAGAATATTTAACTATTCCTCGTGAAACAAAGGTTATTAATCCTTATGGATGGAATAATTGTGATGATAACTTCTATTTCTATGTTTATGAACCAGAAGAGAAGTGGCCAAGCACTTGGGTATATAACTGGAACTGCTATTACCCTGTTTATGTACTAGGTGATGTTGGTGAGGATGTATTTACATATACTTATGTAATTACTGAAAAGAGATATTATATTACTGGTATTACAAGAAAAGGATATGAAATGGGCTTGAGTGGTACTCTACGTATTCCTTCAAGACATGATGGTGTTGACGTTGTAGGTATTGATGAAACCTTACTTTCTGATACAGATAGGGCTGAAGGTGCTCAAAAGATTGCAACACAAACAGGCATTACTCGTGTAATTTTACCTAAGGGTGTTACAAAGATTGTAGGAAGTCCATTCCAAACTGGCCAACGTGTTGATATTTATACAGAATACACAAAGGCAGAAATTCTTAAGATTTATAATGACAGTAAAGCTGCAATTGAAAAGGAATTCTTAGATTGGGAGAAAGAACAAGTTCACCCAATCCCAGAAGCTACGATTGAAAATAAGAGAATTGATTTATATAGTAAATTAATCGGCTGGAAGCCATTTGAAGAAAATGAAGATGGCATTGCTATGTCCGACGGTTCTGGAGATACTTGGGATACTCGTAACTGGACATCTGGTGGTATGCTTTATTATAAGGACTACTGGCAATATGGTACAGAAGCAGGTACATCATCTTTAGTTCCATATCTAAAAATTGATACATTTAAGTATGTATTTGATGAATATGAGGTAGAAAATACTTCTTATACAGGTTCTCCTATAAAGGTACGTGTTGTAAGAATTCAACTACCTGGTGAAATCTTTATTAACGAAGGCTTAGACATTACTATCGATGAAATAATGTATATTTATGAAAGTGATGTTAAGATTCTAAATTATGCTTATTCAAATAACGTGAATGTAGGAACTGCAAATGTTGCTGTTAGCATTAATCGTGATGAATTAGAGTATTATAATGAAAATCAATGGGGTCCAAGAGCTAAGCATCCATTATATTTGATAGGGACAACTACGCTTCATTATCAGATTTTACCAATCGAAATATTACTACTTGCTACTGCAAATGATGGTCTATATTACGAAAAAGAATATGATGGTAGTGTATTCTCATACTATCAGTGGCAATCTGGACAGATTTCTGGTTTAGAGGGCTATCCAGGTGCGTCATTTAGTGGTACTCTATCTTCAAACTCAGCAAATGCTGGTGAATATTATCCATATGATTTAGTATGGACTAAACCATGGCGAGTTATGTTAAATAACATTGATGTAACTAAGAACTTTAGAGTTACTGTACAATTCTTTGTAGTGATTAATCCTATGGAAGTAGAGGTTGTATGGACTAGAGCCAAAGCACCAGTAGATGGACAGTATCTTTTAGCTAGTCTTTCTGATGCAACAAGACCAGATGGATCACCTATCTATTTATATCCATATATCGGTGGTGAAATCAAACCTACTGCAGTTGCAAAGAAATATGGTACAGATGCTGAATATGTTCCAGGCTGTGATTTGCTTGTAAATCATATTAGCAATGCTGGTATTTATCCATATGAAAAAGAGGGTTTCCAAAATACATATCATATGTATGCATATGTAGCACCTTATGATGCAAATAACTATGTAATTCGTGCTACAGATAGAGATACAGGAGAAAAATATATTCCACAAGTTACTCTTGATGCTACTACAAGAATTGTAGCTATGGAGGGCTGGTATCGTGTTACAAAGGGAAGAATTGTTATTTCCTTCGACTTATCTGAACAAAACGCATATTTGATTTCTCCAGAAGAGAATGAATGGAGCTATACTTGGGGTTCAAAGTACCTAGGTAATGGTCAGTATGAAGATATGAATAATCGTTTGTATATTTCAGGATTAGGTGAGAATTCTCGTTTTGTTGGTAAAATGGCTACCTCATCAGATTCTAAGGCTACATACGATTACAATAATACTCTAACAGGTAATATTCAGTTTGAACAAAGCGGTACAGGTGTTTATGTACTTAGCTGGCAGACAATTTCCTTTGCTCATTCTTGGAATGGAAAGACAATCAATTATACTGCAACAGAAGAAATGCCATTCTTAATTTGGAACCCAATTCTAGATATTGAAAACGAGAATGACTGTTATGATGTTGTTGTAGATGGACGTGTTCAAATCATTTACAATCAGTTTGAACCAACCTTCTTTATCGGTTTAAATACAGAGAATTATGATACAATCAAAGATCCAAATTATATTACTGTTCCTGATGGAAAGAAATATAAGGATGTTTCAAGTGAAGGTGGAAGCGAATCTCAACGTGAATACTTATATTGGGAGTATGAAGTAGATGGTTCTGAATATCGTTTCTCTGCTGAAGATTTAAAGGTTTTAGCTAAGAATGTTCCTGGATATGCAAAGCTTTACCATAGCGATAATGGTGCAACTTTATCAGAGGACGAAGTAAAATTTGTTTCTCTAGGTGATCATGTATTCTCAGTTACATTTACTGCTAGACATTATGATGATATTCAATATAACATTTGGATTAATGCGGTTAGAAGCCACGTTAAATTTGCGGATTTAAGCAAGGTTTACGATCGTACTCCTGTTGATATTGATACAAAAATTATAAAAATGGGTACAGATCAACGTCCGTTGATGTCAATTACCTATATGGATCAATATGGTACAGTACTTTCTGAACCACCATCAACTGTTGGTAAGTATAAGGCTCATATTGTAGTACCTGAGGGTGAATTCTTCCACCCATTTGACGAGGTTATTGATTATGAAATCTATGCTCGTGTTGTTACAATTGATGTAACAGGCTCTATGACATTCACTAATCAGCCTTATCAAATTGATACATTGACTTTAGATAACTTAACTACAGCAGTTCAAGGTCCAGATAAGGGATTATTAGATGGAGATCGTATGCAAGGTATTTTACAGACGACTTCATTTATACCAAAAGTTTATGATTCTAGTTTGAATAACACCTTTAAGTGGGCTGTACCATGGACAGTAGTTTATATTGGTACATATGATGATGTAAGTAGAAACTATAAAGTTGAATTGGCTGGTGCATTTGAAATTAAACCATTACAATTCAAATATAATGTTCGTGATGAAAGAGGAAATTATATTACAGATTTAGATGAAGAAGGTCATTTAATTCAAACTTTATTCTATGATTCAACATTCCATTCTATTTCAATTAATTTGACATACCCAGTGCCAGGAAACTATGCTCCTGCACCTACTTCAGATGTTGTAATTCGCTATAGCGATATTTCCCTTGCTGCAAATTCAGGCTCATGGTTAACAAGTCCATCTCCTGTAACTACGCCAGGAGAGCATAGGATTTACTTCATGCTTAAGGCAGATTACTTTGAGACAATCATAGATTATGTTACAATTCATATTAAAGAATTAGAGATTATCTATGATGACCCTGCATGGAATGATGGCGATGGTTTTGATGAGCGTTATACAATAGAATATTCAGGCGGCAATCAAACCTATATGATTAGTGTAATCAAGCCAAGCTTTAGTGCAACTGTTTATTATAGTGTTGATGGTGGTCCTGAAACTGAAGAAGCACCAATGTTTAAAGAAGTAGGAGAATATACGGTAAAATATCGTATTACAGCTCCTAACTATGAAGAAGTTATAAATACTGTTGTTGTTCATGTGGTTCAACCAGGAGAAGAAATTCCATCAGATTGTTATGAATTTGAATACTTTAATGGTGTTTATGATGGAAATTCTCATTCTGTTACTGCAAATTTCAAAACAGGCTTTATCAATAGTCAACCTTCTGGTTTCTGGTATAAGGTTCTATTCTCTATAGATGAGGGTAAGAATTGGACAGAAGTGGCTCCTTCTTATACAGAAGTTGGCAAATATCGTGTAGATATTAAATATCAAGCTAGAGGCTATAGAGACGTTGTTATTGCTGGACAGATTATTATTAAGGGTAAACCTTTATATTTATCAACAACAGAGTATAGAGGAGTATTTGATGGTAAGTATCATAATGCTGGCTTAACTACAAATCATGCTGGCTGCAGTGTTACTTATGATGAAGATACAGATAAGTACACATATACAGATGCTTCTGGTTCTGTTGAATTAAATCTACTTTATTCTTTAAATGCAAATGTTGCTGCAACTGATGCAGAAGAAGGCTGGATTTCTGGCCCAGGATTTAAAGATGTAGGTCTTTATACAGTTTATGTAAAGGTTGAGGCTGATAATTATGAGCCAACTATCTTTGAAACATATACTCCAGTAGTAATTGAATTCTTGGAAAATCCATCTGCAAGTATGGATAGTCCACAAACATTTGAATATAGTAAGGCTCCATTGGAGGTAGAGCAAATTGAGATAGATACTGTTGCTGACGGTGTAAGAACTGCTTATTGGTATTCAGCACATTATGGTCTTGATGGTCAACCTGTTCAAGATATGCCTGAAGAAAGAATAACAGCTCCACAGGAATTGGGTATTTACTATGTAAAAATCCATATTTCTCCAACAAAGAATACAGGTTCTGCTGATGTAGAAGGCTTTGTTGAGATTGTTCCTCGTAAACTTACTGTAAAGTGGGATTCTCCACAATACTATGATGGAAATATTAAAACTCCAAATGCGACTGTTGAAACAGGAACTACGGATGAAATTTCCTTAATGTTTGAAGTTATAGGTGCTATACCACCAATTGAAGTAGGTAGCTATGACTTCAATGTTTGGATGGCTTATCCAAACCCTAACTACGTGTTAGATAGAGATCAATTTACATTAGAAATTATCAAACGTAATATTTTATTCAATTTACATGAGGATTTTGTAGTTAAAGATGACTTTAGTAAGTGGGTATATACAGATTCTCCTTCCTATGATAAGTCTGATCAATGTCCTGGTGATGACCATTGGCATTTATTAGGTGATCTTCATGGAACGGCTGAAAAGTATGTTGATGATGAGCTTGTTGAGATAACATATTCTGGATTAAGTCCAAATCACTTATTCTATATTGAAATGGAAACCTCTTCAGGACAACGTGGACAATATCACTATTCAACAATTACAAATGACTTCTATATTAATAGTGTTCGTGTAATTAAGTGGGATATCTATGAAAAGGATGAAAATAACAGAATTAGGGAACTATATGGTCAACCAGTTTCTGTTAAGGAATTCTATGATGTTGATTTTGATATTTTAATCAGTTTGACATATCCACAAATCGATTTATCAACATTAGATATTATTACTGATTATGTTTATGATGGTCTTGCCCATACAATTTACATTAATGTACCTACAAAGTATGGTAGTGCATTTGTATATTATAAGGATGAAACAACTGGAAGATATACAACAACACCACCAAGACGTACATTAGTAGGTGAATATCCTATTGAGTACTATGTAGGTGCAACTGGTTATGAAGATACATATGGAAAGGCAACTTTGAAAATTACTCCTGCTGATTTGTATATCACAGTTGGTGATTTGTATAAAGTATCCGATTCAACTAAGACACTTCATGAAAAATATGATGCAACAAAGCATATCAATTCTTATGGAGTAACAAATATTCTTACAGCAGTTCCTCCTGTTCCTACACATATTCGTTACTATGACGCTAAAGTGTATAAGGAACAAGATATTCTACAATTGTATCGTAACTTTGATATTAATAGTCCTATCTATGCAAAAGGTGTAGATAACCTTCTAGATGCAGGTAAGTATTATTGTGTTGTATATTATGAAGAGGATGACAATAGATGGCATGAATCATTTGCGATGAAGTATGTTGAGCTAAAACCAAGAGATATTTTGGTTGAATTTGCTCCAGGTACTGTTCCAGATATTACAATTACCTATAATGGTAAGCCTGTTATAATTCCTCTAACAAATGCAACAATTGACACTACGCCAGCAGCTCCAGGAGATACAGATGGTTTATTGCCAATTCATAGCATTACTACAACTGCAGATCGTATGAAGGAGTACTATGTACAAACCAATAGTGCGAATGCAGGTGTATATCCATTAGCTACAGGATTTGAATTCCTTGCTATTGATATCTATGAAATTGCTGGACATAAGTCAGTTAAGGCTTCTAACTATCACCCAGTATTAGTTGGTGATTTCCATGTTGAAATTTTAAAGAAGTATTTAGAAGACGATGAATTCTATTTATTGTTAGATGAATATACAAAGACATATGATGGTAAGGTTCATACTCCTGATTATTTCCCTAAAGATACATATGTATGTGCATCTGATGGTGAAATGAATATGACATTCTATCAAATTGACAATGAAGGTACACAAACTTATGTTCCTGGTGATCAGAAGAATGCAGGTACTTACCTAGTCATTTTGGGAATAGATGAAGGTACTAACTATTATTCATCCTATGCTTCTAATGCCCAATTAAAGGGTGATGGTACGCCATATTTGTCTTACCCAAGTGTTCAATATACAGCAAGAGTTAGTAAGAAGGTTGTAGATGTACACTGGGAAGGTTTAGAGCAAACCTTTAATGGTGAGATTCTATATCCAAGACCAACCTTCATAGATGCTGAAACAGAACCAGGCACTGAAGTAGAGGTAGATTTAATGACACTTTACTATGATACTGATGTTTTTGATTTCATTCCAAAGAATGTAATCAATGCTGGTGATTTCATGGTAGCAGCTAAATTTGATACCTCAACTATGGCTGGTAAAGAATATGAAAAGAACTATACATTAAGTAGAGAAACTGTTTCTACAATGTTCATTGTACATAAGTTAGTATTGGCGCTTCAACTTGGTGATGGTGGTAATTCTAATAAGATTACACATTACTCATCTCAAGCACCATGGCAATCTATAGTTTATACAACTCCAACAGCAGGAGCAGCTGAGTTTATTGCTGAAGGTGATGTTGATATTCAGACATGGATTGATAATATGAAGATTAGTTCTTTAGCAGATGATAATGCACCTGCTAGAGTTAGTACGATTTCTTATGCAGAAACAACCTATGTAGATCCAGAAGATTTCGTTTATGACATTAGAATTCGCAATAAAGCAGGATTAGATGTAACTGATTCTATTGACTACAAGATTTTAGGCAGTGTAACTATTGTTGCAGATGAAATTGTCTATGACTTGAAAGATCATATTACAGTAATGTATCGTGAAGTTAAGGGAACTAGTACAGTAGTTGGTTATAATTTGAATGAATTAAACTGCTTAACTGTTTATAACCCTGCAAGATACAATATTGCTAACTATAGAATCGATGGTGAGATTCATAGTGAAAATGATCGTATTTCTCAAGCTGGTGATTACGTATTAACATTTGATATCACTGCAGAAAATCGTATTACACGCTCTTGTACAGTTTATGTAACAATTCAAAAGCGTACAGCATATATGATTTTCAAAGAAGAATTGACGAAGACCTATGATGGTGTTCCAGTAGATGTTGCTAAACTTATCAATTCAAATCTTTCTGGCTTCAATGGTACAATGAGTGATCTTCAATTCCAATATGTTGAAATTATTGATTCTCTTAACGAAGTACCACTAAATGAAGCTCCTAAGGCTGCAGGTAACTATAGAGTAGATATTATTTCTAAAGCAGATAATAATCCAACAACTGCACAAAATTATACAGTTCTAGAGGTAAGCCAAACCTTCTCAATTTACCCAAGAGAAATTAATATTAATTATGAAAAGGATTTGGAATTACTAAATGACGAGCCTCTAGGAAAACCTTGGCGTGATGCTTTTGAAGCTTTATCTGGTGATATTACAGATATCGTTTCAGGAGATAAGCTATTCTATGAATTCAATTTAGCAAGCCTAGCAAGAGGAGAATTCGTTGCTAGAAGAACATTCAAGGAAAGCAAGAACCAAACTCAACAAGTATTTACATCTGATAATGCAGTCGAATTTACATTTGCATGGGCTGTTAAGCAGACCGATGATAAGGGTAATGTATTATATGAAGAGTTTGAATCACCAGCAGGTTCTGGTAATATGGTTCAACAAGCTATTGATATTTCTAAGAACTATACAGTAAATTTAGCATTTAGATTATTAGTACACTATCCATATATTCCAGCAAATGTGATTGGTGAAACTGTAACCTATGATGGAAATCCTCATCACGGAACTATAACCTTTGAGGATGATAAGGCAGGACGTTATTCTAAAGATTGGTATACAAATAATGTTCTTCAAACTTATTCAACAGATTTGAATACATTGGCTACTTCAACAATTCATAATATTAATGATTTATCTTTCACAGAGCCAGGAAGTTATACAGTTTATTATAAGTTAACTATTGATCCATCTCTTACTGTTGTTAAGTACGAGGATATGGAAGGTTCATTTAATATTGTTATTAACAAGCTTGAACGTAATCTTACAATTACTCAACAAGATAAGGAATATGATGGAGAACCAGCTGGTATGAAATTGTCTGGTACTACAACAGAACGTTGGTTCCCAGAGCATACATTAACTCTACCAATGACATCCGTTCCTGATAATTATGATTTAGATGATGTTATATTAACTTATTCTCTAGGAGGAAAAGAATCTGTAGATCCAACTACTGGATGTATAGAGGCTGGTGTATATGAGTTTACACTAATATTCCCAGAAACAGCTTATTATAAACAGACAAAGCTTTCCTCACGCTTCCAAATTAGAAAGATTAAGATTTACATCGAGGATGACTCTTTACTTGGAGGAGCAAGATTTAGTTATGACAACCTAGTGAAGACATATGATTTTACATTTAATAAGGCAAATGCAAATCAATCTGACCATAGTAATTATGTCCTTTATACAATGAAGGATGGTGTAATGACTGAACTTCAAGACCAAAACTTATTGTTTAGTGCTTCTTTAATTACAAATGGTAAAGAAGTAGGTTCTTATCATGGTAATGATGGTTCATTGACTGTATTTGCATACGAATACAATGTATATAGTACTGAACTAGATAAAGATATGACCAATAACTATATGCTAGATATTGCAAATGCAAGTATTGCTATTGATAATATTGACATGGTATGGTCAACTACACCTGCTGAATATGTATACGATGGTCAATTACATGGATTTAATATTTCTTTCGCAGCTCCAAGTAAGAACCAAGTAACAATCAAATATAAGAATGAAGCTACTGGTGACTACCAACTTACTCCAGTTCAGTATAGAGACTGCGGAGAGTATGAAGTAGATGTTGAGTTGTCAGCTAAGAATTACAATACAGTCTATGGTAAATTAAAGCTAACAATTAAACGTGCTGCAACTGAGATTATCTATGTAACTAACTTAGGAAAAATCTATGATGGTGCAGAGGTAACTCTACCAGATAGAGTATTTACAAATCGTGATTTAGCAGACGAAGAGAATTTAAGAAATACCTATACTTATGAATACTTCTACTATAATGAGGCTGGCGATCTTGTTGCTAACCCTATGTACAAGCAAGAGTATAGCAATGGTACTGTAATTTCTTCTGGAAATCGTCCAATTGATGTAGGTAAATATAAGATTAAGATTACTATTCCAGCAGTTAAGAATTTTGATACTGTTACATGGGAAACAGATTTTAGAATTTCTCAACGTGATGCAACATTGAACTGGAAGGGTGCAGAATTTACCTATGATGGTACTCCAAAGAGCCCAGAAGCTCATATGGTTTTAACTGCTGATGACGTTAAGAATGGTGTAGGCATTGTACTTAATATTACAATCACTCCAAATGGTGCGCCTAATGATGCTGAACATAAATCTGTTGGTTTCTATACAGCAACAGCATCAATTGATTATGATCAAAGCTCAGATAAGGCAATGAACTATAAGATTGATAAGGCATCTGAGACATTCCCATTCCGAATTAATTATCGTCGTATTGCGGTTGCATTCTCTAGAAAAGATGTATTAGATACTGATCCATTACATCAATATAACATTAGATATAAGAATTCAACTTCTTATAATCCAGATACAAAGTATTCATTTGATGTACAAAATCTTGTTTCAACTCATGAAATGAAGGATTATTTACAATTGAAATATGCTGGAACTAAGACATATTTCAATATCACAGACTTCCAGTGGATGGACTTCCAAACAAATAATCCTATTACAGGAAATCCAAAGATTTATGATGAGAATAACAATGAAGTACAAAATAATAACTTAATTGAAACTTATCAAGTACTATTTGGTTTAACTACAG
>JAIDMV010000086.1 GCA_029050385.1 Anaeroplasmataceae bacterium
AAGAATACCATTTGCTTTACAAAATTTTAAAAAGAAATCATATAAATACTTATGGTATTTAGAATTACAAATGTAATTATTTTTAAATTCATTCATATATTGTTTTTTTAGCTTGGGGAAATGCTCATCTAACTTTTGATAGAAGTACTCTCTATTTCCTTCTCTTAAGGTCAATCCAAATCCAAAACAGATAATACCTGTAACATGAGCTTCCTTGCACAGATTAAGAATTCCTCTTAAATTGTCTAAAGTATCATTGATATAGGGAAGAATTGGAGATAACCAAACATAGGTTTCTATTCCAGCATCGTATAATTTTTTTAACACTTCAAAGCGTTGTGAGGTTGTACAAACATTTGGTTCAACAATTTTGCATATGTTTTCATCAAATGTAGTAAGAGTGATAGAAACTCGAGTTTTAGCTTGTCTGTTGATTTTTTTTAATAAATCTAAATCTCTTAGGATTAAATCTGATTTTGTTTGTAGATGTACGCCATAACCATACTTGTAAATAAGTTCAAGCATTTGGCGGGTAAGTCCTAATTCTTTCTCTAACGGAGTATAGGGATCTGACATAGACCCAGTGGAGATAATAGCCTTTTTTCTTTTTTTATTCAATTCAGCTTCTAAGAGTTCAAGTGCATTTTCTTTTACTTCGATATCTTCAAAGGAATGAGACATATTATAGCATTTACTTCTAGAATCACAATAGATACATCCATGCTCACAACCTCTATAAATGTTTAGGCCATTATTCGAACTTAAAATACTTTTAGCAGTAGTATAATGCATTCTATCCCTCCTTTCTTACATTATAGCATAAGCTTACCTTAAAAAAGAAGTTAAATTTTTCAAAAAATAACAAATATTTCTTGACTTTATTTTATATTTTGATATAATAATCAATGCAAGTTAAAAATGGACCCTTAGCTCAGTTGGTAGAGCAACTGACTCTTAATCAGTGGGTCTGGAGTTCGAGTCTCCAAGGGTCCACCATTTAATTTAGATTTATGATGGGCTCTTATGTAAGT
>JAIDMV010000087.1 GCA_029050385.1 Anaeroplasmataceae bacterium
AAATAGCTGCATTTTTTATAGCTATACCTAAAGTGATTTGGCATTTTTTATCTGTCACAATTCTTCAATTTTTTTCTAAAATTGGAAAAGGTATAGCAAACTATTTTGTAAGCTTATACGAAATTTTTATAAGCGGCGACTGGAAGACTAAGGTTTCATATCTTATTATGGGCTTTGGTCACATTTGGCGAAAGTCCTACATAAAAGGTTTTATGTATTTGTTATATGAAATCATCTTTATTTACTTTATGGTATCTACAGGTGTACCAGCAATGGTAAGAATAGGAACGTTTGGTTTCGTAGCACAAACTTCTTATACACATCCTACATTAGGAATTGAGGTTTCAGAATTTAAAGATGATAGTTTGATGATTCTTTTAAGTTTTGTAATTTCTCTTATCTTCATTGCAATATTAATATTCCTTTGGACAATTCAAGTAAAAGAAAATGGCCAATTAGAGAATATGAATAAAATTGGTAAGCGTATTGACGATAAAGATACATTACATAGTTTAGTTGGAAGAAATTTCCATAAGGTACTATTGGCATTTCCAACATTTGGTGTTGTAATGTTTACAATTATACCACTAATCTTGATGATTATTGTTGGATTTACAAATTATTCTTCAACCTATCAGAATCCAAAGGAATTGTTCGATTGGGTTGGCGTTTATAATTTCTCTAAGCTATTTGGTTTGACAGGAGATGGAGGAGCGCAATTTGCTTATATTTTCGGTCAAATCCTTTTATGGACTTTAATTTGGGCATTTTTTGCAACATTTACTAACTATTTCTTAGGTATGATTGTTGCAATGCTAATCAACAAAAAAGGAATTCGTCTTAAGAAGCTTTGGAGAACAGTTTTAATCACTACTATCGCTGTTCCACAGTTTATTACATTATTATTCCTTTCTAAATTCTTAAGTACAGATTTAGGTGCACTAAATGCTATTTTAAGAAAGATGGGTTTAATTACGGAAAACATCAAGTTTTTAGAGGACGGAATGATTGCTAAAGTAACAATCATCGTTGTTAATATGTGGATTGGTATTCCTTATACGATGTTGATGTGTTCTGGTTTATTAATGAACATACCACAAGATTTATATGAATCAGCTAAGATAGATGGAGCTAGTCCAGCAAAGATGTATATGAAGATTACATTACCTTATATGCTATTTGTAACAGGTCCTTATTTGATTTCAAACTTTGTAGGAAATATTAATAACTTTAATGTTATTTATCTATTATCTGGAGGTGGACCTACATTTAGTAGTGTAAATGGTGCACAGTTAAATGTAGATGCATATGGCGCTGGTCAAACAGATTTGCTAATTACATGGTTATATAAGATTGCGATGACACAAGCAACTAAGGATTATGGTGTTGCGTCTGTAATTGGAATTATAGTGTTTATTGTTGTTGCATCTTTATCAATGATTTTCTATACAAGATCTAATGCAGTGAAGAATGAAGGTGATTTCCAATGATAAAAGCGAAGAATGTGAGTTTATTTGCTGATCCAAAAATGTCAGGTGGCAAACGTGCCAAGGAGAAAGTCAGCAAAATCGTTATTTATGTTATTTTGGGAATTATATCTATAATTTGGATATTACCTTTTGTTTATTTGATTCTACAATCCTTTGCGGTAAGGTATGAGACAAACTTAATTGTTCCTCAGCAATGGACATTCAATAATTATATAGCGTTAGTCAAGGATCCAGTGTATCCATTCTGGAGATGGTACTTAAACACTTTAATTATTGCTTTAATTGTATCAGTATTAAATACAGTTTTAACTTTGATTAGTGCATATGCATTTTCAAGATTACGTTTCAAAACTAGAAAAGGGTATATGAAACTGATTTTAGTTATAGGAATGTTCCCAGGATTTTTAGGAATGATCGTTACTTACTATATGCTTAAGCAAATTGGTTTAGCAAATGGTGTTCCTGGATTATTTGGTTTGGTTTTAGTTTATATCTCAGGTTGTGTTATGAACTACTATGTTGCTAAAGGATTCTTTGATACAATTTCAAAGTCCTTAGATGAGGCAGCAATGATTGACGGAGCGAATAAGAACACAGTATTCTGGCGAGTAATTATGCCACTATCTAAACCAATTGTTGTATATACAATATTATTAGCATTTACAGCTCCTTGGGGAGACTATATGCTAGCAAGTGTTATGGCTGGTGGTCATACCGAGCTTTATAATGTAGCTGTTGGTTTACAGCAAATGATGTCAAAAGCAGATGGAACAAAATACTTCCCAGTATTCTGTGCAGCTGGAGTAGTTGTTTCAATTCCAATTATGATATTGTTCTTCTTACTTCAAGGATATTATGTCGAGGGAGTAACTGGTGGAGCAGTTAAAGGATAATATGAAGGCTATAAAGAAAATATTTTTGGTTATGGCTTTGGTTTTAACAGGCTTATCTATTGGTTGCACAGATAGTAAGAGTGGGAAATATGGTAAGCATATAGATGAAAATCTAACAGCTCCTACTATTATAGACGATAACTATCGTAATTATTATGAAATATTTGTTCGTTCTTTTTATGACTCTGATGGAAATGGAATTGGTGATTTACAAGGTGTAATTCAAAAATTAGATTATATTCAAGATTTGGGATTTACAGGAATATGGTTAATGCCAATAAACTCTTCAGGATCTTATCATAAATATGATGTTAAAGATTATTATGAAATAGATAAGAGTTATGGAACAATGGATGATTTAGAAGAATTAATAACAGAATGTCATAAACGTGACATTAAGCTTATTCTTGATTTAGTAATCAATCATTCAGCTCTTAATAACAAATGGTTTACCAAGTCAAAATCTGCACATGAAAAGGTTATGGTAGGATTAAAGCTTACTGAAGACGAGCAGGGATGGGATGATTTCTATTGTTTCTATGATAGTAAATCTGAGATTCCAATTGGAAAAACTTGCCAACAGGTTGCAGGTAAAACTTATTATTATGAATGTAATTTCTCTTCTAATATGCCAGAATTTAATTTAGATAATGAGCTTGTTCATGAGGAGTTCAAAAAACTTATTAAATTTTATTTGGATAAGGGAATAGATGGATTCCGTTTGGACGCAGTAAAATATTACTACGTTGAAAGTCATAAGAAGAGTGTAGAATTTCTAAGCAAATTTAACTCATGGGTAAAGGAAATTAATCCAAAGGCTTATATTGTTGGAGAATGTTGGGATTCAGAAGAAATAATTAAACAATATTATGAGAGTGGTTGCGATTCTTTCTTCAATTTCACTACAAGTGCTAACAATTCTTCAAGTGGTGTACTTAATTCCTTAAATCAAGAAGGAAGAATGTTAAATCGTTATTATGATGCTTTGGTGAACAATGTGACTATGGCAGGAGACTACATTCCAGCACCATTCTTAGATAATCACGATATGCCTAGATATACCTCTAGTGCTAGTCCAAACAAATCTAAGTTCCAATATGCTTTATTATCTATGATGAATGGTTCTACATTCACTTATTATGGTGATGAAGTTGGAATGGTTGGAAGTAACGGAGGAAATCGTCCTGATGAAAATGTACGTATCCCAATTTATTGGGGTGAAGGTGGTATAGGCGATTGTAACACATTGTCTGCTGCAACAGAAAATGATTATCCATATGCTCCTGTGAAGGATCAAATGGAAGACGAAAATTCTATTTATAGTTTTTATAAAAAGTGTTTACTCATAAGAAATCAAAATCCAGAAATTGCTAGAGGTACAATTACTTTAGTAGAAATGGATAGAGATGAAAAAAAATTATTATTTATTGCAAAAGAATATAGCGGTAGTAAGATTGGAATTATCATCAATTTTTCTCCAACTGAAAATTTAAATGTTGATTATTTAAGTGCAGGATTTACACAGGTTGTAGGTCAATTGGTTGCGGATACAAAGGATGATAAGTATATCGGTTTACAAAAAGATAAAAGTATTTTGTTACCACCATATAGTATTGCAGTTGTTAAGTAAAGGAGAATAAGATTATGGCGGGATTAAGATTAGAACATATATATAAAGTTTATCCTAACGGCACAAAGGCAGTTTCTGATTTTACGATGGATATCCAAGATCAAGAATTTATAGTTTTTGTTGGACCATCTGGTTGTGGTAAATCTACAACCTTAAGAATGATTGCAGGCCTAGAGGATATTAGTGCAGGTGAATTATATATTGGTGATCGAATCGTAAATGATGTTGAACCAAAGGATAGAGATATTGCGATGGTTTTCCAAAATTACGCTTTGTATCCACATATGACTGTATATGAAAATATGGCATTTGGTTTAAAACTAAGACATGTTCCAAATGCTGAAATACATGAAAAGGTATTATGGGCAGCACAAGTGCTTGACTTAACAGAATACCTTGATAGAAAACCTAAAGCAATGTCTGGTGGACAAAGACAGAGAGTTGCATTAGGTAGAGCCATTTTAAGAAATCCTAAGGTTATGCTTTTGGATGAGCCATTATCCAATCTAGATGCTAAGCTACGTGCCCAAATGCGTAGTGAAATTGCTAAGCTACATGATCAATTGAAAACAACTTTTATTTATGTAACTCATGATCAGGTTGAAGCAATGACATTAGGTACACGTGTTGTTGTAATGCGTTTAGGACGTATTATGCAAATTGATACACCAAAGAATTTATATGATTATCCAAACAATTTATTCGTTGCTGGATTCATTGGTACACCACAGATGAATTTCTTCAATGCTACTTTAACAAAGAACGGAAGCAAAATTCATATTGATTTTAAATGGAGTAAAGAAAGCTTGGATGTTCCACAAGCTGTTCTTGCTAAAGTAAAGCCACAATATTTCGACGGCACTTCAGAGGTGGTAGTTGGTATAAGATGTGAACATATTTCTTTAGATCCAGAAGTGGTTGCTAAATCAGACAGCTTAATTAATGTTCGTATTTCTCATTTTGAGGAATTAGGAAATGAAACACTAATTTATGCTGATATCAATGAAAATGGTGATGGATTCTCTGAATCCTCAACTAGAGTCATTATTAAGGGAACTTCTACATATGGCTTAGTTAAGGGAGCAATGGCAAAGGCTGCAGTTAATGGATCAAAGATTCATATGTTTGATAAGAATACAGAGAATACAATAAATCCAAGAGTTCCAAGTGATAATTTAATTACAGGCAAAATTCAAAAGAATGTTTTGAAGTTAGGACAATTATCTTATGAACTTCCACAAGCAATTGCATTAGCAGATGGCAATTATGATATTATGATTCCAACTTCTGCAATAGCTTTGGGAAATGATGCAACTAATACGGCTGAATTAAGCTCCTTAGAGAATGTAGATGGATTAAATATTGCTGGTTTATTGATTGCTGATCAGTTATTATTTACAAACACAAAAGAAGAATTATCTTTAAATAAGAAATATTCTGTAGAATTAGATTTTACTCAACTTGAGTTTATTCAGGAAGGTTCTGTTGTTCATCACGCAATTTCTGAATATGATAAGCTTAATGCTATTTTCTTGAATCATGCTACAGCTAAGACATTCGTTGGTGATACTTACGACTCAGTAGTTCAGGATAGACTTCAAAATGTGGATGATACATATTTACCTAAAATTCAGGCTTTAACAGAAGAATATCAAACAGCTGCAAATGAAGCGAAAAAGGTAGATTCTAACTCAATCGCTGCAAAGAATAAGCCAATTATCGACGAAAAGAAGCAGAACTTAGCTAAAGAGGTTGCTCGTTTAACTGCTGAGTTTAATGAGGCATCAAAACAGCTTAAGGAAGAGCATCATGCAAAGAATAATGAAATTACTGAGCGTGTAGAAAGTACATATGCAAAAATTAAAGAGGATGAATTAGCAGCCTTTGAATCTTTTAAGGCTATGAACAAAGATAAGGATGCTTATCGTAAGAGAGCAACGGAAATTAGAACCTTCAAGGCAAACTTCAATTTGGAAAAGAAGAACGAACTAGATAAGCAAATCAATTTAGAAGCTGTTCGTTATGAAAGTGACTTAAATGCTTTAAAGGGAAACTATAAGCGAAACGTAGACAGTCTTAAAAAAGATTTTAAGGATTTCGTAAATCAATGCAATAATGAAGCTTATCCACTAAAGAAATTGGATAAGGAATATCGCAAGAATTTGAAGGAATTAACTTCTAAATATCAAAATGAAAAGAATTTAGCAAATATTATTTTCTTCCTTAAGATAAATGATTTGTTAACATTATGTACCGATGCTATCTCTAACAAGATGATTCAGAGCTTAGGTGTTAAGGTATTCACTAAGCAGTATTTAGTGGAAATTCCTCATAATGCTTACAAGGAAACTCAAGAAGAAGGCCTTGAGATACAAGTTCTTGAGTTAAAAGACTATGGTAAGCGTAAATATCTTCATTGTCAAATGGATGATGGGGCTGGTGTGAAAGAACTTTATATTGAAACAGAACGCGAAAGTGTTGATACTAAAACAATTAAAGTTGTCTTCGATGTTACAAAGATTCATATCACTGAAAAGTCTATGGAGATTAAAATTTATTAATCTTACCTATAAATAAAGGAGGTAAAGTATGAGACGTAAATTAACGGGTGTACTTTTATTAGGATTCGTTTTCCTTCTTGTCTTTTTGACAGGCTGTAGCGATCATAAATCCCCAATAAAAGGCTATATCACAGATGATGAGGTTAACCAAATCGTTAGTAAATTTGCGAATGAAACTAAATATACAAAATACTCATATGAAGGGAATTTGAATTATTTTGGTTATGCAGATGAAATAGTACCACAGACTGTTTCTAAGAGAAATGTAGAATTTGTGGATTCCTTAGAAGAATATAGCGATAAATGTTCTTCCTATTATCTTCGTTTGCCATTACATATTACTGTTGCAAATTGGACTACGGATAAAACTGCAGATTCCTCTAGCAGCCTTTCTGTTTCAACGAAATATCAACTGGAATCTAAAATATATCGTCCAGCTGGATTAGATTGTGTTTACTATTATGCTCGCGAGGAGGGAGGCTTTATATTAAGAGCCTTTGGTGTCAACAAAGCTTTAATTATTAAAAGACCAAGTGATATCACCTGCCGTGCAAAATGGGATATTGAAATAGAATATGATGCGAATGGATATTTGGTTCGTGAATCCTTTGCTACTGTAAATAAATCTGAAAAGAATAAGAGCAGTTGTTGTTATGGAGAAGCAAGTTACACATATTCTTAAAAAAATCGCAGGTATATTCTTGGTGTTATGTTTAGGCGGACTTACTGCTTGTACACCAAAAATACCTGAAGGCGATATTAAAGATTTTGTGGATTGTATTGATTATAATACAGCCTATGAGCATACTGATTCAGGTATAAGTCATATTACAGTAGTTTATTCTCAAAATGAAAATGAATTAGGTCGTGTATCTGTTCATACAGAGATTGATAAAAGTCAAAAGTATTATTATGTAAATACAATTGCAAGCGGAAGCTATATAGATGAATATGGCTTTGAAGAACAACAGATTCTTTCCTATATGAATGCCGATAATACGATTCAATCTCATCAAACCAAAAATAATGAATTCTTAGAGATTTCACATAGTGAAGAAGAATTAAATCAATTGATTTTATCATTCTTCTATACTCAGGTTGATGGCGGATATCATCAGGGAGCTATGTATTATGGAGATTACGTTATAGCAAATTGCGGGAAATTCTATACATGCTTTTCATTAAATGAGGAAAAAACATTGTTAACCTATGAGGTAAATACATCTCAAAAAAATAGTGAAGGAGATGAGATTGTTACTATGCATTATTTTGTAATAAATGCATACGGAATGCTTATATCTCTTCATACAAAATCTATAATGGTTGAAAAAAATATTGTGGTTGATACGACAATAGAATGTGAGTATAAC
>JAIDMV010000088.1 GCA_029050385.1 Anaeroplasmataceae bacterium
TTCTTGCTTTTTTGCTCCATTATGATATAATTGCAACAAAGATAATCCTAATTTACGGAGGTAACCTATGAGCGTAATAAATGATAAAAAAGTTGTTCAGAAGCAATACGAAAATGCAACTAATTTGAATACTAGAATTTCTCTACATGATAAATATTCTGTGAATAAACAGGGATTTGGAAATTGGATTGTTTCTTATTATCAAATAACCGAGGGAATGAGGATATTAGAACTTGGTTGTGGTACTGGAGAAATGTGGAAAAACCAAATAAGTCTTTTAAACCAATGTTCAGAACTTGTGCTAACAGATATTTCAGCAGGAATGATTGAAACTGCTCGCAAGAAAATAGGGAATCTAGAACATGTTACATATCAAGTTGTTGATATTCAAGATATTCCCTTCGAATCAAATAGCTTTGATATAGTGATAGCAAATATGATGCTATATCATGTTCCTGATATGAAAAAGGGACTATCTGAGGTAAAAAGAGTTTTGAAAGAAGGAGGCTGTTTTTATTGTGCTACTTATGGTGAGCATGGCATTGTACAATACATTGCCGATTTGCTAAAGCCTTATGGAGCAGAAGATAGCACAAATAAAAATTTCACACTTCAAAATGGAAAGCAAATCCTTGCACAATATTTTTCTTTAATAGAGAAGAAAGAATATATGGATTCATTAGAGGTTACGAATATAGAAGATATGCTGGAGTATATAAGCTCACTTTCAAGCATGTCAAGTATTAGTAAGATAGAGAAGTCTGTTATTAAAAAGGTTTTAGAACAAAATATGGATGATGGTGTTTTAAAGGTTCCAAAGGAATATGGTATGTTCATATGTAAATAAATTTTAATGGGTTGTTTTAAAGCATAAAAAATATAGCCCACTATACTTCGTTTACGAAGATAGCGGGCTATTTGCTTGTCTACGAGAAGATGATTCTTGCAGAGTTATTTTTATCCTTTAAACACGTTTTGATAAAACAACAATATAATAAATTAAAGTTGCTACAGAGGCTAATGCCATAGCTGCTGTAAGAACAAGGATAATGATTTTACCCCAATGTGTATCTGTAGGATTTTTATATCCTTTTTTCTTTAATTCTTTTTTTGCTTGCTTTTTTGTTTTTTTATTTTGTGCCATATCTTCACCTACTTCAAGAAAAATGCTATAATATACATATAGATTTATTATATAATATTTTTTGCAAAAAGGAAAGGATTTTTTTTATGAGTAAGCAAAACAATGTAAAAATTATACTCCATGTTGATATGAATGCCTATTTTTGCTCAGTGGCTTGCTTATTGAATCCAGTCCTAAGAGGAAAAGCATTTGCGATTGGAAGAGAAAACAGCTATCGAGGAGTTATATCCTCTGCAAGCTATGAGGCAAGAGCTTTAGGAATTCATTCTGCACAAAGCCTAAAAGAAGCATATGATCTTGTTCCTGATTTGATTGTGGTTCATTTGGATTATTCATATTATCTTGAATACCATCAAAAATTTTTAAAAATATTAAATGAGTATTCTAAGCTTGTGGAAGTGGCAAGTATTGATGAAGCGTATTTAGATATTACAGAAATGTCTCAAACTAGACATCCTTTAGTCATCGCAAAAGAAATTCAAATGCGAATATTAAAAGAGGCAGGTTTAAGCTGCTCTATTGGTATTGCACCAACCCTATTTTTAGCTAAGATGGCATCTGATATGAAAAAGCCACTAGGAATAACAGTCCTTAGAAAAAGAGATGTTCAGAAATTGTTATATCCTTTGTCTGTTTCTGACATATATGGTATAGGTAAAAAAACATATCCAAGTTTAATTTCTAATGATATAAAAACTATTGCTGACTTTATGAATCCTCTAAATAAAGAAAAAATAATTAGACTCATTGGACAAAATACATATGAATATGCTTATTCCCATATTTTAGGAAATTCTTCTAATGTGGTTGATCCTAATAGAAGGAGTGAATCGGAAAGTATCTCTACCTCTCAAACCTTTGACAGAATAATAAATACTAGTATAGAGGTTTTATATGAGCTTAGAAAAATGACAAGAGAGATGGTGAATAAGCTGAACAATTCCCATTATTTTACTAAAACAATAACCATAACTCTAAGGAATGTAGATTTTAAAACAATCACAAGAAGTAAATCTATTGATTATACAGATGATTTTGACACGATTTATGATGTTGTAGTGGATTTGGTAGAGGAACATTACAAAGATGAACCGCTGAGATTATTAGGCGTAGGTTTATCTAATTTAAAGGAAGAAAAGGATTTGCCAAAGGAGTATAATCTATTTACTTTGTTGGACGAAAATGAAAAACAGATAGAAATAAATCGAATTATAAAAGAATATCAAAAAAAATATGGTGAAAAAGCATTATTCCAAGCGAAAAAGAAAAACTTGTAATTTGAAAGCAATAATGGTATCATAC
>JAIDMV010000089.1 GCA_029050385.1 Anaeroplasmataceae bacterium
TTCAATGATATTTGTAACTGTAATAAGCATTTGATTTGCTTCTTCTAAAAGATCTAAATATTCCTCCACAAAAGGATAATCTAAAATCTGTTGATAAAGTTTTTGATATTCATCATTATATAGAGAATATTGTTTGACTTGACCATATTCCTTTGCGTTTACCATCTGCTTTTGAAGTAATTTCAAGTCTTGCATTTTTTCCTTTAATTCGATGTTACTATCGATATAATTCTCTAATTCATGAATACGTTTCACTACTGCTTCTTGTTGAATTGCTTCTTTTAAATCATTCACAAAGCTCACCTATCATAAACCATGTTTTAGCCTCAGTAATACGAACTCTCACTAGTTTTCCTATCAAAGACATATCATCGGATTTGAAATGGGTTAATTTTAGATGTGGGGTATATCCACACATCATACCATCTCCGTTTTTGGAAGGTCCATCGACTAATACCTCCACCACTTGGTTTAAGAATCTCTTATGTCCTTCTAAATATCCTGCATTAATATAGGTATTTAATTCTTCTAATCTTCTATGCTTTTCAGCATCTGTCACCTCATCAGGCATACTCGCAGCTGGTGTACCCTCACGCTTAGAGTAGATAAACGTAAAAGCTCCCTCAAACTTGGCATCTTGAACAAGTTTAATCGTGTTTTCAAATTGTTCTTTTGTTTCATTTGGGAAACCAACAATAATATCCGTTGTTAAGGCAATATCAGGAACAAGTTCCCTTAAACGATTGACCTTACACATATACTCATCATAAGTATATTTACGATTCATCTTCTTAAGAATTTCATCATCACCAGATTGAACAGGTAAATGAAGATGAGGCATGACA
Organism: Anaeroplasmataceae bacterium; assembly: GCA_029050385.1. Lineage (GTDB taxonomy): Bacteria > Bacillota_I > Bacilli_A > Acholeplasmatales > Anaeroplasmataceae > Pelethenecus. Next base: position 846 of record JAIDMV010000089.1, read on the forward strand.
CTTTTACAATCGTGCATTGCTTGAATCGTTTTTTCATCTAAATCACGAGGATGAGATGTAGTATAACGAATTCTTTTGATTCCAGTTTTATCTAAATCATATAACAAATCGCCAAAGGTATAATCTCCTTCTAAATCTTTTCCATATGCATTCACATTTTGACCGAGTAATGTAATTTCAACATATCCTGCTGAAACTAGTTCCTTAACCTCCTGCAAAATGTCTTCTTTAGCTCTACTTCTTTCCTTTCCTCTTGTGTAAGGCACAATGCAATATGTACAAAACTCATCACATCCATACATAATATTTACCCATGCTTTATGGTGAGACTCACGTATTTTAGGAGCATCCTCTAAAATCTCTCCCTCACTGGAAATGACCTCAACAACTTTTGCTTTTGTCATATAAGCTTCATAAATCAATTTTGGCAAATGATTCTTATTGTGTGTTCCTATAACCAAATCAATAAAACTATATGACTCTAAAATTTTATTTGTGGCATTTTCTTCTTGAGGCATACATCCTGCAATACCAATCAACATATCAGGATTTTCTCTTTTTCTTCCCTTTAATTGTCCTAAAACTCCCCAAATTCTTTGTTCAGCATTTTCACGAATTGCACAAGTATTTAAAATGACTAAATCAGAATTCATAGGATCTGTTGATTTAGTAAAACCAATCTGCTCTAAAATACCTGCCATTACTTCACTATCTGCCTCATTTCCTTGGCAGCCATAAGTAAAAATAGAATATGTTTTATTTTTTCCAAGTCCTTTATACTTATCTTCAAGAGTATAACGAATTGTTTTTATATCTTTAGTTTTTCTCATTCTAGCATCCTTTAAAGAGGGTAGCGCTAGTTTTAAATTTTTCATATCAATCACCACATAATCCTTAAGATGATTCTATCTTTCAGACTATATCTCTCCTTTCAATATAGTTAAAAAATATTATATAACAAAATGGAATGTATTTCAAATAAAAATGCACAATTACGCAAAAAAGTCAAACAATTTGACAAATTTTAGGGAATCCATCAAAATAAAAGATATAAAACTATATTATTCAAGCAAAAAATATGCTTGTAAAAAACAAATAATTATTGCATTCCAAAAATAAAAGCTTTATAATAAGAATAGTACTATAGGAAGTCCCTTAATAAGCGATTGATGGATGGTGTAAGCATCAAAATACTTCATATTAGGAATTGGTTATACATTTGAAAATGAGAGTTAATGTGAAAACATTAGAATTAAGGTGGCACCGCGCGATTTTTTTGCGTCCTTATGATTTATTTCATAGAGGACGCTTTTATTTATTTTAGGAAGGAATGATAGTATGAAAAGAATGTTAAGTGGAATTAAACCTACAGGACAACTTACATTAGGAAATTATATTGGAGCAATTAAGCAATTCATTGCATATCAGGATGAATATGAAATGATTGTATTCATTGCAGATTTACACGCATTAACACTGCCTATAGATCCTAAAGAATTGAGAAAAAACACAAAAGATTTAATCTCTGTTTATTTAGCTTGTGGGTTAGATCCAAATAAAGTGATTTTATTTAAACAAAGCGATGTACATGAGCATGCAGAGCTTGGCTATATTATGGCATGTAATTCTTATATGGGTGAGCTATCTAGAATGACACAATACAAGGATAAAACCTCTAAGATAAAAACTAATGATTCTATCCCAACAGGCATATTTGTTTACCCTACTCTAATGGCTGCAGATATTCTTCTTTATGATGCAGATTATATTCCTGTAGGTATTGATCAAAAACAACATGTAGAATTAACAAGAGACTTAGCAATACGATTTAACAATCACTATTCTGAAACCTTTATTGTTCCTGAACCAGTTCTTTCAAAAACAGGTGCTAAAATTAATTCTTTATCTAGTCCTGATAAGAAAATGTCTAAGTCTGAATCAGACAAAGGCACAATCTATTTGTTAGAGGATTTAAATATTACTCGTAAAAAAATTATGTCAGCAGTTACAGATAGCGAAAATGAAATTCGCTATGATATGGAAAATAAGCCTGGCATTTCTAATCTTCTCACTATCCTTTCTGCTCTTACCAATAAATCAATAGACGCCTTAGTTGAAGAATATAAAGGCTTTGGCTATGGAGTATTTAAGAAGGCTGTAGCAGATGTGGTTTGTAGTGAACTAGAAGCCTTACAAAATAAAGTTAAAGAGATTCAAGAAAGCAATGTCATTGAACAGATTCTAGCAGATGGTGCACAAAAGGCAACCTATCTTGCAAGGAAGAAATTATCTAAGGTATATCGTAAAATAGGTTTGAATTAATAAATGCGTGAAGGTGTATGCAAATTATAGTTAAGTTATCAAACAACAAGCCCACTAACCTTTTAAATGAGATTAGTGGGCTTTTCCTTTGTTCTCCAATCAAAATATGTATTTAATCATCTAAGCCTTTCAATTCATCACCTTTTGGAGGACGAACGTATTTAATCATATCTTTTTCACAGGCACCAAATTTCTTATAGTTTATTCGTGCTTGATTTAATGAAACACTATTGGCAAAACCTTCTAAATCAGGGTCTTGTGATTGAAAAGGATCATCTTCCCAAAAACAGACAGGACAAATGAAATATCCACCCTTAGGTTTCGTGGCAAATGTATAGAACCCGCAACATGGACATTTATAGTTGCTATTCATAAATAAATTCTTTAGTTTAATTATATTCCTTAGCTATTTTACTTACTAGCCCCATATCGCACAAGCCATTAAAATTTGTCTTAAAATGCTTCATCACATTAGGAATCTTCTTATCTTCTAGTTTTTCGATTTCTGCACGGATTTCCTCTTCAGTCATCATTTTTGGTAAAAACTTGGATAAAACATTTTTCTGTTGTTCTATCTCTTCTACCTTTTCAGGACGATTTGCTTTTTCGTAGCCAGATTTTTCCTCGTCTAATTCTTTAATGGTTTTCTGTATAATCCTTAAGCAATCTCCATCTGGTAATTCTTTTGCCCCCAAGCCTTGCTCAATGCTTTCTAGTTTAAACTTTCCATAAAGAACAGATAGTATACTTCTAGCTTGCTTATCATGATCCTTTAATGCTTGTATATTTGCCTTTGCAATATCATCAAATAACATATTTATTCCTTCTTTCTTTTTTTCATCATAACATATTTTTCTTTATTTGTTAAGCATGAAGCATAAAAAAAGATGCATCTTTTCTAAAGTGCATCTTATTTTGTATTGAACTAGACTATATAGCCTTCACAATAAGCTTAATCGCTGTCTTTTCCTCACCATCTATTAAGATATCAGAAAAAGCTGGTACAACAATTAAATCCTTTCCTGTAGGAGCAACATATCCTCTTGCAATTGCGATTGCCTTAATGGCCTGATTGATGGCTCCTGCACCAATAGCCTGAACCTGAACTTGATTTTTAAATTTAAAGGAATTAGCCAAAGCACCAGCTACGCTACTAGGCTTTGATTTCGTAGATACTTTTAATATTTCCATAAAAAAATACTCCTTTCTAGCTAAGCATATGTGAAAAAGGAGTAAATAATACCTTAAAGAATGGGTGCTTCAATTATTTTTTTGAAATTTTCTATTTTATTTTCTTTCCCCAAATCTAATATAACACCATTCAATATATAGGTTGTATCCTCAGAAACCTTTGTCTGTTCATATATTCCCGTTTTAAAGCGTTCAATAATTCCTTCAACATCACTCCCTAAAATAGAATATTTAGGTCCACACATTCCCATATCTGTAATATAACAGGTGTTTTTAAATACTTCTGCATCATCTGTTTTAACATGTGTATGAGAGCCTACAATTGCATCTACTTTTCCAGCAAAATTATAAAAGAAGGCTTTTTTCTCACTTGTTGCTTCTCCATGAAAATCAACAATAATTTTATCTGCCTTAATTTTAGGAAGCATGGCTTCTAAAGTTTTAAATGGGCAGTCTAATGGAGTATTCAAATAGACTCTCCCTAAAAGATTAATCAGCGCAATTGTTTCTTGATTATACTGAATATATAATATATCTTTTCCCAAAGTTGTTGTTAAATTTGCAGGTCTTGCAATCGTAGCCTCATCTATATATTCTTTAATTTCGGATTTAGAGAAAGTATGATTTCCCATAGTCATACCTGCAATACCTAAACTCTTCAATTCTTTATAGTGTATATAGCCTAAGCCTCTTCCCTTTGTCACATTTTCTGCATTGCAAAGAACCATATGAATATGATACTCTTTTTTTATTTCTTCTAAATGCTTTTTTAAAATTGAAATCGTCTTTTCGCCAACGATATCTCCCAAATAAAGAATTCTCATATACTCTTCCTTTCTTGAAAAAATAGGGATGAAAACCATCCCTATTTATCATTATTTTGCAACATCTACTGCACGAGTCTCACGTATAACTGTAACCTTAATCGTTCCTGGATAAGAAAGCTTATTTTCAATTTCTTCCTTAATTTGACGTGCAATGGAAATAGTAGATAAATCATCCACTTCCTCAGGATTTACAATAACACGAACCTCACGACCAGCTTGAATAGCAAAGGATGAAGAAACACCCTTGACACCATTTGAAATTGCCTCTAGGCTTTCTAGACGCTTAGCATAGTTCTCTAAAGAATCACTTCTAGCACCAGGTCTTGCAGAGGAAAGTGCATCCGCAGCAGCAACAAGTACAGCTATAATTGTTCTAGGTGCTACATCCTCATGATGAGATGCAATCGCATCAATAACCTCTTTTGGTTCATGATACTTTTTAGCTAGCTCAACACCAATATCAACGTGAGAGCCTTCAATTTCGTGGTCAACAGATTTTCCAATATCATGTAGTAATCCTGCACGACGTGCAATAACTTCATTTTCACCAATTTCGCTAGCAAGCTTACCAGCAATCATTGCCGTTTCTAAGGAATGCATCAAAACATTTTGACCATAGCTTGTACGATAATTTAGACGTCCAATTAGACGAACTAAATCTGGATGAATCTTACCAATACCAGCCTTGAATACTGCTTCCTCGCCTTTTTCACGAATGGCCATCTCCACTTCTCCACGACAACGCTCTACAACCTCTTCAATACGAGCTGGGTGAATACGTCCATCTCCAACTAATATTTCTAAGGAACGCTTTGCAATTTCACGACGAACTGGATCAAAGCCTGATAATACGACTGCCTCAGGTGTATCATCAATAATTAAATCCACACCTGTTAAAGATTCTAAGGTTCTTATATTACGGCCTTCACGTCCAATGATACGACCTTTCATTTCTTCAACTGGTAAAGATACTGTTGAGACTGTCGTTTCACCTGCAGTTTCACCTGCATATTTTTGGATTGCTAATGCTAAAATATTCTTAGCCTTGCTCTTGACCTCTAAACGAGCCTTTTCCTCTTCTTCTTTAATATAGGTTGCAATTTCTGTGCTCATTTCTTCATGAACACGATCCATGATGATTGTTTTTGCTTCTTCTTTAGTTAAAGCAGCAATTTCAATCAGCTTTTGTTCTTGTTGCTTCAAAATAGCTTCAACCTTATTATTTTGTTGTTCTAATTCATTTTTCTTTTCATCAATCTTATTTTCTTTAGCGTTCAACATTTCTTCACGTCGATCCAAATTGATAGAACGGCGATCTAAAGTGTCCTCTCGCTGATTTAGTTTGTTTTCTAAATCTACGACAGCACTTCTTCTTTCTTTAATGTCTCTATCCGCATCAGCTTTCATACTTGCGATTTCTTGTTTTGCTTCTGTTAAAGCCTCTTTTTTCTTCTTTTCGGCTTCACCTTCTGCCATCGCAATAATTTTTTCAGCTTCATTCTTTGTACGTGTAAATGATTTTTCATGCATTTTAACACGTATAAAATAACCTGCCACTAATCCAATAATTAATCCGAAGATTAAACACAAAACAATAAGAAGAATCCAAATTGAGGTACTTAAACTTAAAATAGTTAAACTCATTATGTTTCCCCCTTGTTGATATAAATTTCACTTGAAATCACTTTTTATTATACCCATTTTCTCCCTTTAAGTCAATCAAAAACCCTTTTTAAATGCTAAATATGACAAAATAGGTATGAAATAACAAAAAAAATATCATAATTATTAGTGAAATTCTAAAAAGAATTTGTTATAATAGAAGAAATCATATGAGGTGAAGTATATATGAAAGAAAATAAAAAGGAAAAATTCCATTTCCGCTTACCAAAATTAACACCACTCAATTTAAT
>JAIDMV010000009.1 GCA_029050385.1 Anaeroplasmataceae bacterium
GCATCTAAGTGGTCATTCCATCTTTCTTCTTTTTCGGCAAGTTCTATTTTTTTTAAGACGTCCTTTGTTGTTTCACTTAAATTCATAGACTAAACCTGCTTAAATGCACTTTCCTGAAATTCAACTCTTTTAATAGTTTTCCACACCTTCGCCTTTCTAAAGGTAAATATCTTTATCATAATACCAATATAACCCATATAGTAGAAAGGATGTGTCAAAGCAATGAATACTCTAGTTCTTCTTTTCATAGGCAGATACTTTTTATCTACAATCATACAACGAATTGTCATTATAAAAAATCCAAAATAGATTAGAAAAAAGGAAAGTAAGGAAATGAGATAAAATCCATAAGCTAGTGGATGCCCAAGAACTGAGGTCACTATTCCAATAATCAAATTTGAAACTATCATAATAGATAAAAATCCTATGTACGCATAAACATAATAGAGACTATGAACTGCATAAAAATTTAGATGATCCTGCTTGGTTTTCCGATTTCTTTTCTGTTCGCCATCAAAAATCCGATCACAATCTACCACACCAGTCATCCAGCGATTTCTTCTTAGGTTTGTAGCACGCAAGCTTGTAGATTCCTCAACATAGCATACTGCATAGGAAACATACTCTGTTTTGTAGTGCTTGATGGCACAGGTTCTTTGAAGCTCCATATCCTCTGTTAGGGTATCTTGAAATGGCCAGCCACCCCATTCTTCTATTAAACTCCCCTTAATTAGAAGCCCTGTACCAAGTGTCATCGTAACGATACCTTGATCCGATTTGGCTCGATTTCCAAGTTCAGACATCAACGTCCAGATTAAACCATTACAATAGGATGCCCAGCTGTTGGATTTTTTATCTTGATTTAAATAATTTTTTACAACAAGTTTAGAATTATATACTTCTTTACCACTGCTGAATGCTCGATTCATTTCACATAGGAACATAGAATCTAAGACACAATCTGCATCAATAATTATATATCCATCATACTCTTTCTTATGGGATTGGATAATACTTTTTATTGCATAATCTAGAGCATGCCCTTTTCTTTGTTGTTCTTCATCAATAAATATATTTGATTCAAGCTGGTGATTTTGAATCATTTCTATAGTAGGGTCATTTGGTTCTTTCACTACAATATAAACATCAAAGAATTTCTTTTCATAGGTTTGTTTTAGGATAGAATCTAATAATGGTAAAATTGTTTTTCCCTCGTTTCTTGCAGGAATTATTATAGCAAATCTATGCAACTCCAAGGATTCAATTCTTTCTTGTGGTGTAGCATTTAAAAACCACCAGCTCATTCTTCTTCTGTAAGCCAAAAGGAAAAGTAAAGTAGATACTCCAACTAAACAAAGCATAACAATTAAACAAATTTTCATTTTGTTTCACATTCCTTTTTTATATATTTTATCTTTTCATAACTGCTTAATTTACTTCTTTTTTCCATAGCCTCATAGGCTTGATTTCTTAAATCTTCTATACTCTCTTGCTTATTTAGATTTCTTTTAGGATAAAATGGTCCATCCACATAGACAATGATTTTAGTGCGAATTCGTGTTTTATGATATGTGACAGTAAAAGTAAAAGTGGGGACATCTTCTAAATAAGGATAGGTAAAGGACACTTTTCCAAAAGGTCTTATTTTAGTATAATACGGCCAAATATGTGCCTCAGGATAAATCATAATAACAGTCTTCTTTTGAATTAGATTATGCAAATGAGCTTTAAAATTCTTTATTCCTTTTAAGTGATTTGGAATAGGGATAGCTCCTATCATCGCCATAAAATTTCTAGTGCCCTTGATACTTAAATTTTCTGAAGCCACTAGCACATACACTCTCTTTGGAAAGCATACTAAAGAAGGCATAAATCCATCTGCAGGTACATTGGTATGGTTGGCATACATAAAATATCCGCTTCTTCTATAGTTCTTAAGAATTTCTTTATTTTTGATTTGAAATCCAAAACGCAATTTCATATAGATGTAGGCAATGGGCTTCATTATCAAATTATAAAGAAGGCTTGCAAAAAATCGCCATACTATGCTTCTTTCATATTTATATGTCTCATCTATTTTGATAGGGTTTCGTTTAATCCCACTAAAGTCATCATTTATTTCATCTTGATATAAAATAGTCTTTGGCATTTTCTACCTCCTTCATATACACAAATTATATGGGAGAAGGATAAATATTTCCACCTAATGTTATCTCTAAACTCTTTAGAATTAAAGAAAGTTCTATCTCTTAAAAGTAGAGTACAAAGGAAGACATTTTTTTCATGTTACGCTGAGTATACTTTATTTATATGGAAGATATAAAAAAAAGAATTGGCCAAAATTTAGCCATATTACGAAAAAGAAAAAAATATACACAAGCAGATTTAGCTGAGATTTTAAAATACTCAGATAAATCGATTTCCAAATGGGAAAAGGGAGAATCCTTACCAGGAATCGATGTATTATATAATTTATGCAACCTTTATGGGGTCACCCTAGATTACCTAACACATGAGGGCACCTATGAAGAAAAAAAAGCTTTTATTAAAAAGGATAAAACTCTTTTAAACAAAATTATTATTGTTCTTTTATCCATTTCCCTAATCTGGTTTCTAATCATTATTGCCTATGTTTATCCGTATGTCATGAATAAAGTGAATTTATGGATTTTGTTTATTTGGGGCTTTCCAGTATCCTTTCTACTTTCTCTAATATTTAATAGTGTCTGGGGAAAAAAGAAATATAAATACTGCCTTTTAAGCTTCTTTATGTGGTCACTCATTACAGCGATATTTTTATTGTTAATCTATTTAAATCAGTCCTATCAGGTATGGGCAATCTTTTTATTAGGAGTTCCTGCTCAAATTGCGATTATCTTATGGAGTCAATTAAAAAAGTCTTAGAGATTTCTAAGACTTCTTTTCTTTATTTTCTTTTATTGCAAGTTCAAATACATCCTCTAATTGTTTCACGCAATTATCAATAGAATACTGTTTGGCATATTCAATGTATTCTAGACTTCTTTTTTCTTTTTCTTCTGGATGCTCAATATAATACTCTATCTTTTCTTTTAAGGAGTGATAATTCCCATGTTCAAATAAATTATGCTCATCTAAAGCAAATTGATTTGTAGCAGAAATTTTACTATCAGAAATGATAGGTACTAGACCACAGGTAAATGCCTCCATACAACTGATTGCCTCAATTTCTGCATCAGAGGAATGCACATACAAATCAGAATAATTAATAACATCCAAAAGCTCATTTTCATCATAAAATCCGAAGATAAGAGGATTTGTCAACTTCTCACCTAAACTTTTTAGATGACTTTCCCATGGACCCTTTCCAGCCAAAATGATTTGAATTTGAGATTCATATTTAGATTCTAAAACAGCTTGTATGATTAAATCCTGTCTCTTTTCTACAGAATATCTTCCAACCATTAAAATAATGTACTTATCCTTAAGTGCTTCTGGCTTAGCTACTTCTTTTTTCATAAAAGCATGGCTTACACCATTTGATATGACATGAAGGTTTGCCGTATATCCATGTTCGATTAGCTGATTAGCAATCATTTTAGATGGACAATGAACATGATTAAATTTATTATAAAATCTTTTGAATTTTCTATAAATCATATTATTTATAGAACGTAATTTATTCATATGCAATGTAGATGTGATATTTTCTGGTTGAATATGAAAAGCTGCAGTTGTTGCTATTCCTTCTTTATCACATAACTTTTTTCCCAAGCGTTGACAACCAAAAGGTAAAAGAAAATGAACAACATCGCTACCCTCTATTGCCTTTTTAATAACCTTCTTATTCTTTTTGGCAAAAATAAATCCTTGAGATTTAGAAACTTGATATAATACAGGAATCTTACTAATTCCTAATTCAAATGCATAATTAGGCTCTATATTATCTACTGTAGAAGCTGCAATCTTCACTGTATGTCCATGTTGCATCAAAACTTCAGCAAACCTACGTGTTGTCATAGTCGTTCCATTCGATGCCTGAGCATAGGAATCAACGATTAATGTAATAACCATAGTACTACTCACCCTTCTTTAAGACATAATCATTATACAATATTCGTTTTATTTAGACAAGTACATTTTTTAGTTAAGGAAACACTTTACCTCAATTCTAGTATTTGCAGAGTTTAGCATAAATATAAAATTGCATTAAAATAATCCGCTTCTTCTAAAACCACATAAGAAACAAGTTTTGAAGTTTGTCCTTCATAGATATAATCCACATTCTTTTCAACTGCAATCTTATCAATAATATTTTGAATAAATATTGCCTTAGAATCATTCATAAGCTCTTTAGGTAAGCTTACTAATAAAGGACGAATATGCTGTTCTTGAAGATGATCTATGATTTGGCGCAAGGAAGCTTCAAATTCTAGTGGATTATCTAAATCTGCTTCTCCTAAAGCTAATATACAATCACTATATAATTCCTTCATCGGTAAAAGCTGAATAAGTCGCTTTGCACGCTCAATTTGCATCCCACCTAAGGAATAGTTATCAATATTATATTCTTTTGCAAGTTTAATAACTGCTTGCATTGAGGTAGGAATATAGTTTCCTTCTACGTTTTTTATGTCTTCAAATAAACTACCACCAAAAATAGCAATATTCTTTTTCATAATATTATTCCTCGTTTCATCTAGTTTACAATACTAGTTTACTTCAATAAAACAAACTTGTCAAGTGTTTTTTATAAAAAATATTGTAATTTTTAATAATTCGTGATAAAATATCCAATGTGGGGTGAAATCATGAATTCAATTAATGATATTTTAGGAAAATGGTTGGATGAACTAAGTAAGTTTTCATATAAGGACTACAAGGATCTACCAGATATAGATTTATATATGGATCAAGTAGTTACATTTTTAGATAAACAGCTTGCAATATTCCAAACCTCTTCATTAGATAAACAAATTACTTCTTCTATGATTAATAACTATGTTAAAGGGGAAGTTGTCAGTGCTCCTATATCTGTA
>JAIDMV010000090.1 GCA_029050385.1 Anaeroplasmataceae bacterium
ACGATGCAATCTATAAAAAATATATATTTATTTTTAGCTGGCTGTAATAAGATAAGCATCGACTATTATAAGGCCTTTGCGTATAGAAATTTAATCCTGCATTCTTTAGGTAAGACTAATGATGCTTTAAAGGCTTTATATTCCTTTGTTCCAGATTTTTCTAAATTAGGAGATCAAGAGGTTATCGCTATTTGTGATGCTATTATTGACATTACTTTAGAGGTTAGGCTTTTTGATCAAACAAGAAAATATATAGATGAAAAGAAGAAACATTTAAAAATATCTAATTCCTTATCCAATACGAAGGATGAAATTCGGCTTGCAATGGCAAGACATGATTATCATCGTGCGATTGGGGAACTTAAAAATTATTCAAATGAAATCCTAACTATTGAAGAATCTTCATGGGCATATGAATGTTTAGCAGCAATTTATTATGAGGTTCATGATTATAAATCCTATTTAGACATTACACCTGAACTAGAAAAGATTTATCAAGATACTCTAAATACCAATAAATTAATTGATATAGAATATAAAAAATTAGAAATTGCCTTTGTAGAAGGAAATTATATCAAAGTCATTTGCGAAGGAAACCGCCTGTTGAATGAATATGATTTAGAAGCTGAAACGATCATTTTAACGGCCACCCTTCTTTTAAAAGCTTATATAGAAAGTAAGGATTATCGTAAGGCATCTATCATTGAAAGTAATTACGAAGAATATTTGAAAAATGTTACGAATCCTACCGCTTTAGCTTATTGTAAAGCATGCCTTGATTTGTACACTCAAACCAATTCTTTGATTTCTATAAGGCATTATCAAGATTTAGTAAATGAATATAGTTTAAACAAGAAGAAGGCCAAGGCAAAGACAGATGCTCTGAAATCTGGTATTGTCGTTCCAAGAGTAAAAGAAAATGAAGAGATAGAGGAAGAATTAGAAGCCTCCAAATCAATTCCAAATATTCATGAACTTACAAAAAATGTTCAAGAGGTTTATGTTTCAAGTACATACACAAAACTAGAAAAGATGTTTTCTATTATAAATAATTTAGATGACACTGTAAAATTTCGTGAGATTTTTCGATTAGCCTTAATTGAACTTGCTAAATTTATTCCTTTTGAAGAAGCTTATTTGCTTTATTATGATCGTGGATATAATGGACTACATTATAAGAAAGAAAGAGCCTATGATAAGCTTCTAGATTATGAAAAGGCTAGTGACACAATCAATATGCTTGCCATTGCTCAAGAACAAGAGGTCTACTTGAATAGACACTCAACAAGTGGTCTTAAAAACATTGTAACACAGGAGCAATATATAGATATACCTTATGGTATTGCCATTCCATTATTCAAAGAAGATATTCCTTTTGCCTCTATTGCATTTTGGGGAGTAGAGTCATTTTTAGATCAGGACATGGTTTATGAAACCTTAAAGCTTGTATCCCAGATGCTTCATCGTGTTTTATCCAATGAGCTTGCTCAAAATGAAATAAGATCATCAAATAAAAAAATGTTTTTCATTTATGAGCATATGACCTCTGGCATAAAAGAATTGATGGAAGGGCATATTCACCTTTCTGCTCAAGCAAAAACTATACTAGGAAGCTTAGAAGACATAAGTGAAGAGGATTTTAAAGCCCATATTCATGCTTCTGATTTAGCAAAATATGAAGCCTTAATTGATAATATTTATAAG
>JAIDMV010000091.1 GCA_029050385.1 Anaeroplasmataceae bacterium
TCTTTAAACAATAGATTTGCTTTAAGGCTTTCATCCCAAATATCCTGATTTCCAAAACGAATACTTCTTATTCCACCATCCTGATAATCATCTGCGAGAAGAAAATATACTGCATATTCGCCATTTGCGATGTTCCTCTTATCAATCTGAAAGCTTAGATTATCTATATTAACATTTTCAAATTCAAATGTATATGTATGTTCTTCATTTTTTAATACAATGTAAGCATTCTTCGTTTTTAGAAGATTTCCAAAGCCAACATTAATCACATTGAGTTTTAGATTTAATTTATTATCATCTTCATTATAAATCAAGTTTTCTAAAACAAAGCGATAACCCAAATGATTCTTAATATAGTCAAATTCTGTACTACTTTTATAAAGTGGATCAGATCCTGTATACTTTGTACCTTGCCAACGCTTCACAACCTGATCATTCCAACGAAGATTTAAATAACTCAAATGAAGCTCAAACATTTCATCCACAGCATTATTTAATTGATTATAACTGCTACCAGGTACAGTTACCTCTCCACCATAAGGGGATTTCTCATTAATTTTACTTAACCAAGCAACTTCCACCTCACGATTATCATAAGTTCCTAAGTCATTTCCAGAGCCTAAATATCCATCATTATAAACTCCTAAACGACAATTTTGAACTGAAAATTCATTTAGGGTGGAAAGTGTATAACCATAATAACTATATAAGAATTTAGGACGTCTTACTAAAAGCTTTATTGAATTAGGTATAACTTTTAAATAAGAATCAATTAATTTGTTATATGTCTCTTGATTTGCTATTTTACTAGAATGCATTTCTCCCCAAGGACCAACAAGACCACATTCTACTGCAGTTATCATTTTTTCATACTTATTAAATAAAGACTTCAAGGAATCAATATGCTTTTCCATCATAGATATTTCAGGTTCTATATCCTTAGTTCCATTAAACCCAGGATCATAGGCAAACCTTACAATCACCGAACAGGATGCCTCATCCATTTTATGAAATAATTCATCTAATCCGTTTAGCATTGCAGGAGTAAGGGCAATATCAGATGAGCCATTTACTTTGCCACTAAACGCAGAAATATCAATTCTTAAATGGAGGAGTGCATTGTATTTCAAATAATTCTTACTCACATCAGAAACACTATCTGTCTTACATTTGATATAAACTGGTTCATAAAATCCACAATCTGGATTGGAAAATCCATCTATGGATTCTTTATAGGTAATCATTTCATTAGCACCCATGTTCTCTAGAATAAAGGAAACTGTTTCTTCTATTTGTTGTTCGTTAGTAATGGTAGGTGTTCCATCTCCTTTTTGAGCTCCGTAAGAACCAAAGAATGCATGACATCCTCCACGGATTACGTGTTCATTATAAGTACTAGGAAGTTTAGAAAGACTTGCCTCATACTTCTTTTTATTTAAGACACCATCATATTCTCCATAGATAGATAAAACCTTTAAATCTGTCTTAGATAAATCCTCAGTGGAATATGCAGCCAACAAAATTAATCCCGTATACTCCTCACTATGCTTGGAAATATAGGATGCTGCCATAGATCCTCCTAAAGAGTGTCCTGCCATATACCAATAATCTACTTTAAATTTCTCTTGAATTCCATCAGCAGCGTTCGAATCTAAAACAGCTAATCGAAATGGCATCTCACATAATACACACAAAATTCCTTCATTGGCTAGGCTCTTTAATAAAGGCGCATACGCTATAGCATCTACTTTTCCGCCTGGATAAAATATAATTCCTGTATCATATACCTTAGGTTCAAAAACATAGTAACTCTTTTCATGATAGACTTCTACATTATCACTTGATTTCAATTCTTCTTTTGCAGAAGCATCAGCGGAATAATAAATATTTACATAGATTGTTAGACCAATAAAAATTGCTAGAATTATTCCTAAAATACTTCCTAATATAATCCATAGTTTTTTATGATGTTGAACTTTTTTGTTTTTTCTTTTTTTATTATTCTTCTTATT
>JAIDMV010000092.1 GCA_029050385.1 Anaeroplasmataceae bacterium
GATTAAAGGAAATAATTTTATTCTCATATATAAATAATTCTTTTCCATAATCTTTAGTTGAGCATACTTCTTTTTCTTCCTTAATGCTATAAACCTTTAAAAAATCATATGTCAAATAATAAATATATTCTCCATCACATTTCGCTACATCTGCCTCTTCTATTCCTTCAACTTGTACATTGGTTTGATAAGAGGAGTCTCCTGAAGTAGGTGGTCTTGACATAGCTGGATCTCTAGTCTGAGAATTACTAGAACAGCCTTGAGGGAAAATCTCAAATAGATACATAAATATAGATGTTTTCTCATTCCGATAGGTTCTTGCTTCCACATACCTATTTAAGATGGCATTGTATTCTTCTTCAGATGTGATTCCTTTTAGGGAGTTTGTAGAATTCATATCCATTTTTTCAGAAGTTAAATTTGAATTAAAATTTCTCACTTTCTTATTATAGTCTAGCACATAAATATGCTCTACAACTAAAGCAAGTAGAATAATTCCTGCCAGAGCAATAAAAGCGTAGCGCCACTTAAATGAAAAGTGAAATTTCGACTTAATTTTTTTATTATCAATTGTATTTTTGTATTCAGTTTTCAAATTCTTTTTAAATTCTTTATATTTCATAGTTCTTCTTCCTCTAGACATTCTTTTAATTTCTTTTTCGCTAAATAGTAATATTGGTTTACCATAGAAGGTTTAAGATTTAAAATCTCAGAAATTTTTTTCGTTGTGTGGCCACACAAAACCTTCATTAAGAAAACCTCACGTTCTATTTCTTCAAGGTGGCGAATCGCATAATACAAATAAGGATGTGTACTTTTCATATCTGGTAAAATATCTATACTATCCAAATTCGTTTCTTTTTTCTTTTTCAAATAATCTAAGGCTGTATTTTTGGCTATCGTATAGATCCATGAACGAAAGTTTTTTGCTTGGTATTCTCCAATCATCAGATTGATTTTCACATAAGTATCTTGCATTAAGTCTTCAATAATGCCCTGATTTGGAATTTTAGAATATATTGCGAAACGAACTAACGCCATTGTTTCATGGTAGATTTTATCAAAAGCTTGTGTATTCCCTAGCTTATACTTTTCTACTTCTTTTTCTAAGTCCACTTTTCCCCACCTCACTTAATAAAACGAATATCTAAAGAATTTTTTTGAGCCTATTTTTATTTTATCATAAAAAAAGCTCTAATCCAAAGATTAAAGCTAATTAAATTATTCTTTTATACTAGAACAACGCATTGCGTTTAAGATAGCGAGAATTGCAACACCAACATCTGCAAATACACCAAGCCACATATTACTATAACCAAATGCAGAAAGAATTAAAACGATAATCTTAACACCTAACGCAAAAATAATATTCTCAAAAACAATGCGCATGGTTTTCTTTGCAATTTTTTTAGCAATATGAAGACCATTTAAATCATCCTTCATTAGGACAATATCTGAAGCCTCTATGGCTGCATCTGAACCAACTCCACCCATGGAGATACCAATATCAGAACGCATCAAAACTGGTGCATCGTTAATTCCATCACCAACGAAGGATAAGTATTCCTTTTCCTTTTTCTTGGATAATAGGCTCTCAACCTCTTCCACTTTGTTTTGAGGAAGCAAAGACGCCTTATAGGAAGTAACACCGAGTTTAGAAGCAACCTCTTTGGCAATAGCCTCGTTATCTCCAGTAAGCATTATCGTTTCATTTCCCATCTCATTTAATGCCTTGATAACCTTTGGCGCTTCTTCTTTAATTTCATCACTAATTAAAATTGAACCAACAAATTCTTTGTTCTTAGCTACATAGACAATTGTTCCAACATGTTCCACCTTATGATATGCTATGCCATTTGTCTCCATTAATTTTTCGTTTCCACAATAAATGGTCGTACCTTCTTTTTCTGCTATAATCCCATGACCCGCAACATCGGTCAAGGTATAGCCTGTATCAGTTATTTGTCCTACAGCAGCTAATATACTTTTAGCAATAGGATGATTCGAAGATCCCTCTGCAATCGCAGCCAGCTTTAGTATTTCTTCTTTTCTATCTGAAGGAACTACTTCCGTAACCACAAAGTTTCCTTTAGTTAAGGTTCCTGTTTTATCAAACACAAAGGTATTTACCTTGTTAAATTTTTCTAAATAATTTGAACCCTTGATGAGTATACCTAACTTAGACGCTGCCCCGATTCCTGCAAAAAAGGAAAGAGGGATTGAAATCACTAAAGCACATGGGCAAGATACAACCAAGAAATTTAAAGCTCTATAAATCCATATCATATAATCCTTTGTGATAAGCCCTGGAATTAAGGCTAAAAGTACTGCAAGAATAACTACTGTAGGTGTATAGTATTTTGCAAACTTTGTAATAAAATTTTCTGCTTTAGATTTTTGGCTAGAAGCATTTTCTACTAAATCAAGTATTTTGGATACGGTAGAATCATAAAATGCCTTCTTGACTTGAATTTGAAGTGTTTGCGTAAGGTTAACACAACCACTTACAATTTCATCACCCTTTTGAACTTCTCTTGGTAGAGACTCTCCTGTCAAGGCTTTTGTATCCAGTGTAGATGCACCATCTATAACAATACCATCTAATGGAATTCTTTCTCCAGGCTTGACAACGATGATTTCTTCAAGTTCTACTTCATCTGGCTCAACCGTTTCTAAATTCCCATCTCTTAATACATTTGCAAAATCAGGGCGAATATCCATTAAACTTGAGATAGACTTTCTTGATTTGCCAACCGCATACCCTTGGAAGAATTCTCCTACTTGGTAAAACAAGATTACCGCAACAGCCTCATCAAAGCCTTCTATATCCTGTCCTGTCACTCCTCTAACTATACCAAGGGAAAAGGCACCAATCGTAGCAACACACATCAAAAAGTTTTCATCAAACACCTGTCCATGACAGATGTTTCTAATTGCCTTCCATAAAACGTCATAGGCGATAAATAAATACACTACAAGATATAGACATGCTGGAAGAATCCAACCAAGCTTCTCATTTGATATAATCTTATCTAAATGAAGAATATGATCTAAGGTAAATAAAATAATAAATAGAACCAGAGTTATACAAATTCTAATTAAATTCTTTTTTTGTCTTCTTGTCATTATATCCCTCTAATCTTTAAAATAAATACACAAAAAGCATAGCGCACAGTATTCCTATAAGCATACTTACTGCTGGTATTCTTCCTTCATCCATTAAAATAGACTGTGGAATAATTTCACAGAAGGTTACATAAAGCATAGCACCACCTGCAATTCCCATGCAAATACCAATTGCAAGTGTTCCAATACCACCTATAGCCATACCGATGATTGCACCAACTACAGTTGCAGCGCCCGCCAATGAGGTTAAAAGAATTGTCTTCCAAGCTTTCATTCCTCCACTAGCTAAAGGTGCTGAAATAGCCATACCCTCAGGCACATTGTGCACAGCAATTAGGATTGCAACTAATACGCCCATTTTTACCTCTGCCGTTCCTGTTGCCCCTATAGCCATACCTTCTGGAATATTATGAAACATAATTGCAAGTAGCATAATAAGACCAGCCTTCACTAAAGCTGTTTTATTTGTACTTTCTTCTGTTTGATTTTGAGTTAATTGCAAGACCTGTGTCTCATGGTGCAATTCTTCTAGGCTTCTATGGGTTTCTCTTACATTCTCCAATCGATCAAGAATCTTATTTAATCCAAAGGTAAGTAAAATTCCACAAACCACTGCTGCAAAAGTAATAAAAACACCATAGGGATTTTTTTCAAACCTTGTTTTTGCAATGGACTCAGGTATCATCTCAAAGACAACAATACCAACCATAACTCCACCTGCAAAGCTCAAGATTCTACTCATAACCTTATTTCCTTTGTTTTTAAGTAAAACGCCTAAAATGCCACCAACACCTGTACCAACAATTCCTGCTATCAAGGATAATACAAGGATAAGAGTATTCATACTTCTATATCCTCATATTTATCTTTTAATAATACAATCAGGTTCAACCTTTTTGCACACACGAACAACCTCATCCATGATTTCTTCAAATTGGTCATCTGGCGCTTCCAAGGTCAACTTTTGTGACATAAAGCTTACATTTGCAGATTGTACACCCTTAATCTTTAAAATGCTTCTTTCCATCTTTGCTGCACAATTTGCACAATCTAAATCTACTAACTTAAATACTTTTTTCATTCTTCAATACCTTCCTTTTTTTCTAATATATGCTCAAGAGCCTTTTCATAAATCATAAACACATGCTCGTCAGCTAGGGAATAAAATACTTCCTTGCCCTGTTTACGATATTTCACTAAATTAAAGTCTCTTAAAACCTTTAGCTGATGAGAAACTGCAGATTTTGTCATATCAACAATTTTACAAATATCACATACACATAATTCATGATTAAATAACGCTGCAAGAATTCTAGTTCTTGTAGAATCTCCAAATACCTTAAAAAGTTCAGCAACATCATAAAGATGTTCTTCTTTTGGCATTAGGGATTTTACCTCTTTAATCAGTTCATTATGAGGATGCTCAATCTCACATTCCATAAAATCTTTCATTTTCTTCACCTCTCTAATAGTTGAATGATTGTTCAACCATCTATATTATAGTTGAATAACTGTTCAACTGTCAAGTGTTTTTTTTAAAAAATATAAAAAGATAGAAATCTTTTTTTGATTTCTATCTTTCCTACTACTATTTATTTTTTTCTTGAAAACAAACTTAAAAATTTCACCAAGAAATTTGGAAGTTTAATAATAATGATTCTAATGGGTATCACCTTTAGTATACCTTATGCTGAGCGTTTATAAATTATGCTTTAGCAATTGAATATTCTCTAGTGGATTTTCAGATGCAGTTATATAAGAACCTACCACAGCCCAATCTAGATAAGGCACTACACTTTGAATGGTTTTATCGTTTATGCCTCCATCTATACTAATAAGATAGGAATACTCTTTTTCCTCTTTCCACTGTTTTAATTTACTTACCTTGTCAATAGAGCTTTCCATAAACTTTTGTCCACCAAAGCCAGGCTCTACAGACATAATTAAAATTAAATCTACTTGAGATAAATAGGGGATTAATTCTTCTACCTTTGTATTAGGCTTAATAGATAACCCTGCCTTAATACCAAAGCTATGAATATAATCTATTACTTCATTTACATTATCTACAGCTTCTAAATGAAAAGTGATATAATCACTTCCAGCCTCTACAAAGTCTTTTATATATTTCATAGGGTCAGAAATCATTAGATGCGTATCATAAATAAAATTATTTTCTTTGTGAATAGATTTTACTACAGATGGTCCAAAGCTGATGTTAGGAACAAAGTGTCCATCCATAATATCTAAATGTAAATATTTTATATCATTTTTGTACTTTCTTAATTCTTCTTCAATATGGTTATAGTCTATATTTAAAATAGATAAAGAGATCTCCATTATTTCCTTTCCCCCTTTTCAATTTGCATAAGCATTTTTAAATAATTTTCATGTCTAGAGGATAAGATTCGTCCTTCTAAAACACCTTGATGCACTCCACAATCCTTTGCATTTTTTTGATGTAAGCAATCCTTGAATCTACAGGTCTCTTCTGAAAATTCAACAAATAAATTAGAAAGTTCCTTCTTTTCTATTCCTAAAACATCTAATTTAGAAAAACCAGGTGTATCCCCAATATAGCCATCCTTATAGGCATATAATGTCGTTTCTCTAGTTGTATGCTTTCCTCTACCCAAGGCTTGACTAATCTCTTGGGTCTTGAGTTCAAAGTCAGGAAAGATTGCGTTAATAAGAGTAGATTTGCCAGCTCCCGTTTGACCCGATAATACAGTCACCTTGCCCTCTAAATGCTTAGCAACCTCTGAGACTCCCTCTCCACTCTTGCTATTTACATATAATACATCATAGCCTAGTTTCTCATAATAGGATAATTGAAGCTTTAATTGAGAGAACTCTTCTAGAGAAAGCTTGTCTATTTTTGTAATAACAATAATAGGATGAATATCTTTCTTTGTAATATTTACAATAAATAAATCTAATAAATAGGAAGAAAAATCTGGCTCCTTAGCGGCAAACACCAATAGAATTTGATCTACATTAGCGATGTCAGGTCGAATGAGTTCATTTTTACGCTCTAAAATAGAATCAATACGATTATCCGAAACAATGACTAGATCTCCAACCTTTGGAGAGTTTTTAACTGTCATCAGTGTTTCTTTCTTACTTAAACTATTGGGATTTGCTTGAAAGGTTTTTACACTTCTAAATTTCCCTCTAGCTGGTATAGTAACAATTGTATTGTCTTCTAATACAACCTGATATTTTCCGCCATTTAAATTGATTATTCTTCCTTGCATCAAGTTCTCCTATTTTGTAATCCAAAGGATATATTTTACTATATTACTATCATATAACTTTTGGACCTCAAACGCAACTAATTTATTTTCTAAATCGTTAGAATTTACATAATTTATTTCCATTTCATAACCCAAATTATGTATAACTTCCACAAAGAAATCTGCATCTATAACTGTAGTTGGCTTGACACCTTTTGAAATATATAAGTCTAAGGCATAAGGATTATTTTTTTGGATTAATGTGCTTGGAGGAGTAGACTGAAAGATGATAATATCTTCATCCACAGGTGTTGGAATATAGGTTAAATTCACTTTAATGTTATATTCCTGTATAAGCTTTAATGCATCATCTATGGACATTCCTACAAAGTCAGGGAGCATATATGATGAATGATTCGTTGAAATCGTTAAGCATAATTCATCTCCACGATTCAATATAGAACCATCAACTAAAGACTCTCTTATAATAACACCACTAATTGTATTTTCACTCTCTTCATATTCTATCTTTAAATTTAATCCGTGATTATTACACATCAATTCTATTTCATCAGCTATATTTTCATATACTCTACCCAAATAGCTTTTATATGCTGCTGGCATAATCTTTCCAACATACAAAGAAATAACATAATCAGACTTAATATTTGTTCCAGCATAAGGAACAGTTTTCAAGGTAACTTCTTCTTCATTTTCGATATAAGTTATCTGATATTTAATTTTATTCTTATTTTATTCTTCTATAGCTTGTTCCTCAGTTAAATTCACAACATTTGGAATTGTTACAATA
>JAIDMV010000093.1 GCA_029050385.1 Anaeroplasmataceae bacterium
TTCATATATTCATCTAAATCAATGGTTTGATAAAAAACTGAACCTTTTACATCACTTGCGATTTTCACATCAGTATAGGCCATTAATCGATCTAGATTTGCATCTAAGCTTACACCACCTGCTACGTCATCTAAAAGTAAAGCCTCTTTGATTTCTGTTGATGGATTATCACGTACAATTTCTCTTTTGGCTTTACTACTACAGCTACATAAAGCTATTACCATAAAAATGGATAAAACCATTGCTAATTTTTTCATTATATCTACTCCTTTTTCAAGCATTAAAAATTATATCAAAAAACTAAGATTTATACAAGTAAAATATCATAAACTATTCCTTTGTTTCTTTTTTAGAAGCTCTAGGATGACTTAATTCATAAGATTTTCTAACACTTTCAAAAGATACATGTGTGTAAATTTGAGTTGTTGATAAATTTTCATGACCTAGTAATTCTTGTACACTTCTTAAATCTGCACCATTATTTAATAATGCAGTAGCAAAGCTATGTCTAAGCATATGGGGAGATAAATGGAAGGTTTCCCCACAATCAGCAATTAATTTATTTAATATTACACGTACTCCACGAGGAGTCAAGGTTGTCCCATTTTTATTTAAGAATACATGTCTATTTTCGTGATCGTCTGAAAGATATAGTAAATCTAATCGGTAGGTAGATAAATATCTTCTTAAGTCCTTAGCCATATCCTCAAACATAATCACAACACGATCTTTACTTCCCTTTCCATGCACAACAATAGAAAGATTATTGAAATCAATATCCTTTATTTCTAGACTACAAAGCTCACTTACACGTAATCCACAGCCATATAATACTTCTAATATACAATAGTTTCTTAAGCCCAAAGGTTTATTTTGATCACAGACATTAAAAAGCATTTCAATTTCGCTTTCCTTAATCATCTTAGGTAATCTTTTTGGCGCCTTTGGAGCCTCCACTTCATCAAAGAAATTTGTAGAAACTTCTCCATTCTTTAAAAGAAAATCGTAGAAACTTCGTAAAGAAGATAACTTTCTATTAATACTTGTAGAAGCCAAATTTAAACTAGATAAATAGGAAATATAGTTTTTACAAACACGATTGTTTCTAATCTGTAAAAGACCTGCAGCCATACGTTCAGAATGAATGAATTCACTAAACTCTAATAAATCCTTATGGTAACTGATTACTGTATTCGAAGAATAATATTTTACGTTTGCTAAATAATCCATAAATTTAGCGATAGCTTCTGTATCATTCATAACGTTTCTTCTCCTCTGCCATAGTTTCCAAAGCACGCTTCGCATAAAGTGCCTTTCTATCTTTTTTCTTATGAGGAACATTTAAATCCTCCATAATTCCAAAGTTGGCATTCATAGGCTGAAAGCCATTAGGACTAGCATTACAGATATAGTTGGCCATACTTCCCATCACTGTAGTGGAAGGAAATACAACAAGTTCCTTCCCCTTTAAGTATCTATCCATATTGATAGCTGCATAGATGCCACTAGCTGCAGATTCAACATATCCCTCTACACCACTAATTTGTCCGGCAAAAAACAAATTTGGATATTTCTTTGTCTGGAAGGTTGGATTTAATATTTTTGGGGCATTGATATACGTATTCTTATGCATTCTTCCATACTTAGCAAATCGTGCATTTTCCAGTCCTGGAATCATTTGAAACACTCTTTTTTGTTCGCCAAATTTTAAATGTGTTTGAAAGCCTACCAGATTATACATTTCCTTGGCAGCATCATCCTGTCTTAATTGAACAACTGCATAAGGCTTTTCTCCACTTGGAGTCTTAAGTCCTACTGGTTTCATAGGGCCAAAGGTTAAAGTCTGTCGTCCACGCTTTGCCATAATCTCAATTGGCATACAGCCCTCAAATACTTTAATCTCAAAATCCTTGACTTCAACTTCCTCGGCTGTAATTAAAGCCGTATAAAAGCGATCGAATTCTTCCTTAGTAAATGGACAATTATAATATGAGGGAACCCCTTTATCATAGCGAGATTTTAAATATACCTTAGAGTAATCAATAGAATCAGCATAAATAATAGGTGCTTGAGCATCGAAAAAATAAAAATCCTCTGCATCAAATAATTGTTTTATTTCCTGACATAGTCCATCCGTTGTCAAAGGTCCTGTTGCAATAATCGTAGGAATATTGACATCTAAAGAAGTGATTTCATCATAGATAATATCTACATTGGGTAATGATTTAATAAAATCCGTAACATAGTTGGCATAGCCTTCACGATCAACAGCTAAAGCACCACCTGCCTCTACTGCATGCATTCTAGCTGCCTTAATGATTAAAGAATCCCATAGTTCCATTTCTTTTTTTAAGATCCCACAGGCATTTTCCAAAGAATCACTTCTTAAAGAATTAGAACACACGAGTTCCCCAAATTTATCTGTCAAATGGGCTGGTGTCATCTTTTTTGGACGCATCTCATACAAATGAATCGTATATCCTTTTTTTGATAAATAGTAGGTTGCCTCACACCCTGCAAGGCCAGCTCCTATAATGTTGATTTCCACTTGATTCACTTCCTTATTCCATAAATAAGTCATACTTTAAATCATCAATAAATTTTTTTATAAATACCTTTTTGGTTTCCCAGATTTCTTTAGCTACTGGGGTTACCATATAATTTTGATTTAATATATGTGCAGAATGCATCATAATTTCATTAAAAACAGAATCATAGGAATCAGGACATTTGAATCCTTCTGCAAGTAAATCAAAGACAACGCCTAATGCTCCTTCTTCATCAATCAAATCCGCCTCTAATAAAACAATCATTTCAATAGGCGTATCAGATTTTTTAATTAATCCTTTATTAGAGTGATTTAAAATCATATCATAAATTTGTTCTGTAAATTCTTGGTCAAAAGAATGTTTCCTAGCATATTCTAAAAAAATATTGGCGCCTAAAGTGGCATGAGCCTTTTTAGATTCATTGGTGTATCCACAGTCATGAAATATTGCAGCAGTCAATACAATTCTCTCATCACAATGCTCTACTCCAGCCATAATTCTCTTTGCCCAACCATATACACGTTTAATATGTTCAAAACGATTTCTAAAATAAAGCTGTGGCTTGTGACTTCTTATTCCTTTATTCTCAATCAATATATGCTTCA
The DNA here is from genome assembly GCA_029050385.1 of Anaeroplasmataceae bacterium. GTDB lineage: Bacteria > Bacillota_I > Bacilli_A > Acholeplasmatales > Anaeroplasmataceae > Pelethenecus. Next base: position 3,155 of record JAIDMV010000093.1, read on the forward strand.
CATATTCAAGCATATCCTCATAATTTAAATTCATTTATATCACCTATACCATTATAACACAAAAAGATGCACCTTTCGATGCATCTTTTATATTTTTTAGTTAGAAAGTACATCATAAACACTTTCAACAACAGATTGTGACGCTTCTACACTAGAATTTGAAACCTTATTACTATTGTAATTATACTTAATTGTGTTCCACTTGTATGCATGCCAGTTTCCTACATTTATAGTAGATCCTGGAAGTACATAGAATTTCACATTGCTTGCATAGCCTTGATTTGTCTCTGCTTTGCTAGTCACATCCATAAAGAATGCCTCTTCTGCAACACTTTCAAGTGTACTAGGTAGATATACTGCCTTTAAGGTTATACTATTCTTAAATGCATTGGCATCAATTTCAACTAATCCTTCATGAAGAATTATCGTTTCTAATTTATGATGGTAAACCGTCTGCTTATTTAAAAGCTTGCCTGTTTCTTCTGCACCAAAGAAGGCACTTGCACCTATTACAGTAACTAAAACAGCCTTACCATTATGGTAAACATATCTAGGTGTGATTAATGTCGTAACTGTAGTATCAAATGTAAAGCCTGTTATCTTAGCTGTATCATTTATCTCAAATGTCAAATCCTTTTGAGGTGTTGAGATATAGAAATCTGTATAAGATACATTTTGATTTGATTTGGCTAAGATATCAAACCAGCTATAATAGTTTCCATAAGAATCTACCCAAGCATTTATTTCATAGTCTGCAAACTGTTCAAGAGAAATACCTTTGACTTCTATTTGACTAGAAGGGATATACCCCATAATACTTAAACTATCATCTATTAATGTAGAAACATATGCATTAGAGATGGTTTGGAATACCTCTAATTCTAAATGGTTTGTAGTTGCATTGTAAACGAATGAGGAACTAAACATATTTAAGATATAGCTTGGTGTTAATACAGCACCAGGATATCCATAATAAATAGTTGAGGTACTGCTTCCTATATTTACATTTACTGGAACATAATAGGTATTACTTAAGAAGCTAGAACTATCTTCTGTTGATAATAGATAACTATTTTGATTATCTATCAAATAGAATTGAACTTCATTCCAAACGGTTTCTAAGATAACTTCTTTTTCAAGGATAGTATCATATTCATAGGAGAATCCTTCAAAACGATACATTTTGCCATCTGCTGAAGCCAAATCATATAAGCTTAAATAATTGCTGATATCAAAACCCATGTAGGAAGTTAAGATAATATCTTCATGATATGGAGATTCAATCGTTACAATTGAAGTGATATCCTGATATTTTGCATAGAAGGTTCTATTCTTATCCTGCATAATCCAGTCTTCTTCACTGGCTAAGGTTAAGTAAGAAGCATCTAAATACCAGCCTTTAAATTCATAGTATTTAACTGTTCCATCCTCTAGAGTTACTTCAAGAAGTTCATCTAAGCTTGGTGGAAGGATTACATCATCCTTTGCATAAGCTACAGTTTGATTTTCAAGCTTTGTGTTGGTTGTTGCTAAATCAAAGGTTACCTTATGCTCAATACTACTTGCCTTTACCCAAACTCCATTTTTCAATTCGTAGATTGTATCACTTTGAAGAGGATTTCCTTCATTATCTAATGCTTGATTGTATTCTTCTGTAAAGGATTCAATAAAGGATACATCTATTGCGTTATAAATCCCTTCCTCATCAATATTATCTAATACTAAATCTGTACTTGATAAAGTGATGACTTTTACCATCTTAAATTCAAAATTATTAATTCTATGAATCATTGGAACTAAAGACATGGTTCCATCAGTGTTCTTTTGGTAAACCATAGAAGTTCCTAAGCTAATAAATAAATCTTCTAAATTAAAGTTATCTGTTAACTCACCCATATTTAGACCAAATTCAAAGGTATCCTTTTGGATATTAATAGAATTAATACATTTCGCTGCATCAATGAAACCATCACCCTCTACAGGCTTTTCAATCGCTTTTAAAATCGTATCGCTTAAGCCCATACCAAAATCTAATAAATAGTAAACGAGATTATCCATAAATTCATTGATATGAACCTTGACTCTCTTTACTGAACCACTTTCTGTTCTTTGGATATAGACATAGTTCTTATAGTAATATACATCTACTGTCTTCTTAGAAGCAAGTAGTGCACCAGCCTTTAAGTTATTCATATCAATATGAACATGAACTGTAGGTTCTCCGCTTTCTTCTACTCCTACTTTAATTTTTACTGGAATAGATTCTGTTATTGTAAATAGGACCTTAGCCTTTAATACAACATTTCCAGAAATAGAGAATGTTCTTTCTAAAGCATTATGATATAGTGCTTCAAATAAATTAGAAATTTCTGAAATATCATAATATTGTTGAAGAGCCTCAGCTGATGGAACATTAAATTCCATTTGTCCTTCTTCTAATGTTACTTCTAATGCATCTAGCTTAGTATACTTCATCGTATTTGTATAAGATACATAAATATTATCTGCAAAAATACCAGTTAACTTAGAATCTTGGTTCTTAGTTAGGGTAATATGCATAATCTGTCTTTCATCTAGCATAGAGGCAAACAAGAAATTCGCTTCTATACCTAAAGATAGACTATTCTTTTCTACATGGATATACTCAATTAGAGAACGAATATCCATAGTTGAAGTATTAGTTGTACTTGACAAGCTAGGAATCTCTAAATTCATAAGCTGTAAGACTTTATTGATTAAATCTTCAATTCCTGTGTAAGTAGATTTAACTTTAATTACTGCATTTAAATCATCAGGGTTATTTCCATAGATAGCATAGAACATTGCCATACCTACACTAGGATCCAAAGTGTTCATTGTGGTTAAAGAAATTACTTGAACATCCAATTGATGCCAGCCTACCTGACTGTTGTCCTTATATTCATGAACAATAAGACTTAAACGTGCATCAAATTCTTGATTTCCAAGAAGCTTAATATAAGCATTTCCTTCTATAGTTGCAACAACTTCTCCATTTGTATGAATAGATGTAGAAATGGAAAGATTAAATTCATCCTTTAAGGATAACTCGTAAGCCTCAACTACATAAGTTAAAATCTCTAATAAATCATCCTTTAAAAGAGCATTAGAAGGAAGTTGAATTTCTTCTACCTCGCGAGCAGAAATAAGGATGGGTGCTTCTAATTGAACAAATTCATCATAAGAAACATTCACTAAAGTACTCAATCCATTTTCAACTAAACTGAAGGATATCAAAAGTGTACAAGCCTTACCAAGAATTGCCTCTAAGGAAGCTCCTATAGACTCACTTGTAAGAATAAATCCTAAATCATTTAAATTGAATTCAAAGTCACTACTATCCATACTTGGTAGTTCTAGACTTACCACTGGAGATAAAATTTCCATTGCCTCAGAAATAAAATCATTAATTTCATTTAGCTTTAAGCAGAAGGTTTGATTAGAAACAGTCAAATAAATAGTATTATCCACTATAATTACACTGATTTGTGCAAGTATGCCAACACCTTCAATCAACAAGCTTCCTGCAACCTGATAGCCTTCTTCATTCCATAACAAATCAATAGAACCATTTACAGAAATACTTTCTACTTTATCGTTCAATGTAACATCAAGTAAAGCATCTGCAATTTCAAAATGAACTGCATTTCCTTTTAAAAGTTCTAACACATAAGAAACATTATCTAATAATACATATAAGTCATCCTTATATAATGTTGCCTGTGGAGCAATGATTTCTTCATAAGGAATTGTATCTAGAGAAAGAGTGACATTGAATACATTCTCTTGATTTACTCTAAATTCATATCCACTATCTAGCTTAGTATAGCTTATAACAAGATTTGTAAATAAAGAAACAAATTGACTCAAATCAAGTTCAATGGAATGATCTAACAAGTGAATTGCTTTTGTTAAATCTACAAGTGTGTCTATTGGTAAAGATGAGTCTGCTTTTTCTAAAGATAAATTAAACTTCTCACATACCACAGAGA
>JAIDMV010000094.1 GCA_029050385.1 Anaeroplasmataceae bacterium
TTATCATCCTCTATCATCACCTCATATTCCAATACATCTGGCCTAAAATGAAATTTTTTATAAATTGCATAGAAGGCAAATAATACTAAAATACCACCTAAACAGATTAAGACTACGCTAAAATGATTCATCATTTTATAAAGAATTCCTGCACTCCCTCCTAGTGTAAAATTAAGCATTAAATAGATTAAACACAAGAATAATGCCTTAGTTGGTCTTTTGGTTATAAATGGACATATCGAAATAATCATCATCATAAGATAACGCATATCTTCTATTTGATACGGTAAAAAGATATATAATAGGATATAGATACCATCTAGAACACAAGAAATTGAGATAGCTATCGTATTTGGCTTAATTCTTAACAAATAATAAGCTATCTTCACAAAACATAAATGGATACCAATGTTAGTAATAACTAGTAGCTCAATATATTTCATGGTGCTAGTATAAACTATTAGAAAACAAAAAAATGTAGAAAAAAAAGATAGTCCAAAATTATTTTTAGACTATCTTTTAAATCAATAAATTTAATTTATTATTCGATTGTATTTACTATAGCTAAAACCTCATCAGTAAGTTGTTTTAGCTTAGCATTAGATGCTTCTAAAGTGTCACCTACAACACCATAATATACTTTTAATTTAGGCTCTGTTCCTGATGGTCTTAATACAAACCACATATTATCATTTAGATAATACTTGATTACATTACTCTTAGGTAAGTTAATGGTTTCGGTTGTGTTTGCCTTAAAGTCCTTCTTCACACTTAGCTTAACATCATCCTTAGCTAAGATATCAAAGCTCTTTAAAGAAATATCATTGGTTCTAAAGTAATCCATAATTCTTTGGATCTTTGCAGCACCCTCTAAGCCTTGTAAACCAATATTTGTAATGCCTTCCTTGTAGTAGCCATATTCTTCATATACAGCATTTAAAGCATCTACTAAATCCATACCCTTTTCACGATAATAAGCAGCAGTTTCACAAAGCATTAAGATAGCTTGAATAGAGTCCTTATCACGAACACAATCAGATACTAAGCAGCCATAAGACTCTTCAAAGCCGAATACATATGTACCCTTACCGCCTTCCATCTCTCTAGCCTTTTCACCAATAAACTTAAATCCAGTTAGAGTGATTTCAACCTTCATACCATACTTTTCTGCAATAGCAACAGGTAGAGTTGAGGATACATTGGTAGTAAATACATAACCATCTTTAGGTAATGTATTTAATTCTTTTCTAGTCTTTAAAATATAATCTAAAACTAAAGCGGCAGTTTGGTTTCCTGTAAATAATACATATTCTCCATCATGCTCAACTGCGATACCTAAACGGTCAGCATCTGGGTCAGTAGCTAAAACAATCTTAGCACCAATTTCTTTTGCGTAAGCGATAGCCTCATCATAAGCTTCTTTATTTTCAGGGTTAGATGTTTTAACACCGGAAAAATCTGGGTCATTTGTCATTTGGCAAGCAAGTGGGAATACTTGATATCCTACACTCTTTAATACATCTGGGGCAAATATTTGTCCTGTACCATGAAGTGGGGTATATACAAGCTTGAAATCCTTATTCAAATTAGGACGTAAAATAATCTTCTTTACTTCCTTAATATAAGCCTCATCAACCTTTTTACCAATATATTTAATCAACTTATGATTTTTAGAATGGTCAATTGAGAAATAATCATCAATCTTATTGATTTCAGCAATAACCTGATCTGCATCCTTTGGTACTAGCTGACATCCACTTTCATCATAAATCTTATATCCGTTATATTCCTTTGGATTGTGTGATGCAGTAATCATAATACCACCAACACAGCCAAAATGACGTACTGCAAAGGATAACTCTGGAGTTGGTCTCAAATCCTCAAATAAGTAAACATGGAATCCTAGAGTTGCAAGTACTTCAGCTGAAATTCTTGCAAACTCCTTAGATTGATGACGGTTATCATGAGAGATAGCTACGCCTCTTTTGAATGCTTTCTTAAATTGAGATAAGTAACGTCCAAATCCTAAGGTTGCCTTAGATACAATATAAATATTCATACGGTTTGTACCAGCACCTAGGATACCTCTTAATCCACC
>JAIDMV010000095.1 GCA_029050385.1 Anaeroplasmataceae bacterium
AAAATGCTAAAATATACTTTAATTTTAGCCCTTGTAATGAACTTGCTATTAGAACATCATTAAATAAAAGAAATGAATTTAGTGAGAAATTAGATTTAGCTATTTCATGTGATTTGCTAACAAATATAGAAGATTGTATTATGGATAGCAATTATTTTTATGATACTAACTTTCATTTAAATTCTGCAGGGGCGATATATTACACAAGCCTCATTATTCAAAATCTAAAGCGTGTTTTAAGAATTACAATGGGGTCTTCCAATGAGGATCCTAATCACTCTTCTGGATCAAATATAGGGAATATAACGATTCCTGAACCACCTAAGAAAGACGACAATAAAGTGGAAGAGCCAACCCATTCGGGACTTGAGGACTTGAGTCTATATGATGGAAGCGCAAATAATGATTTTATTGAATTCTTTAATTATAGATTAGTTGGAGCTTCTTATGTAATTGAAAATGTTAAGGATGAATTTAAGGATTTAGAAGAAGTTATTTTACCTTCTAGTTATAATGGTAAAAATATTACTGGAGTAAGAAGTAATGCATTTTATGGTTGTATTAATTTGAAAAGAATCTATATTGGTAAGACTTATAAGTCCTTTGAGGAAAAATCCTTTGCTGGATGTATTGCCTTAGAAAAAATATATTTATATGAGCCTGATGGAAATACTATCAACGTTCCAAAAACAGGGTTAATGGATGGCGCAGGGAAAAATGCTAAGATTTATATTCCTGAGGCTTCCAAGGCCAATTATACAAACGGGTATACTTGGGAAGCATATGCAAAATATTTTGTAACATTTTAGGAAAGGATGTTAATTATGAAAAGTAAATTGAAATACATATTTTTTCTTTCTTTCCTAATTTTGTTTTTAGCTTCTTGTGATTTTGTTCGATTTGAGCAAGCTGAAGAGCCAAATCAGGATTTAATTAATTCTCAAAGCTATTATATAGAAGAATTAAGTAATTTGTCCAAGCTTGATAATTATCGTGAAGAAGAACAGAGGATCTATACATTAGCTTTACAAGAGGCCATTAACCAAATAAATGATTGTAAAGATAAGGAGGCTCTAATAAAAATATTTGAAGAGAATAAAGAAATCATTTTGAGTATTAAATTAGATAAAACCTATCGTTTGGAAGAAGAGCAAGAAGAACGAGAAAGACAAGAATATATTCAAAAATTAAAAGATTTATCGAGTATAGATGCATATTTGGAAGAAGAGCAAGAAATATTTCTATATTATTTAAATCTTGGAATAGAAGCGATAGAAAAAAACACAGAATCAGAAAATCTTGATTCAATTTATAAGGCATACGAAGAAAGAATACTTGGTATTAAGACATTTGAACAATATGTAAATGAATGGCATTTAAGCTTTTGTTTAGAGATAGATGATTATGTGGATATTTCTATATATAGAGAATCAGAAGCAAATTCAATTTCTAAATTGATTTTAGAATGCAAGGAGAATATCTTAGATACAGAAGATTATCAAGCAATGGATTCTTTAGTAAGAGATTTTAAAATCAAGGTCTATGCTTTTTCGACTGCAGATGAATTGTATGCTCAGGAATTAGACGCTTTAAAGCAAGATAGCATAAAAGAAGTTCAAGAGTACAAAATGTTAGAGGATTATCGTGACAACGAAAAGCAAATCATACGAAATTTATTAGAAACCTATAAGAGTATGATAGTGGACATCAAGTCTAAAGAACAAGTTTTACAACTAACACAAAATTACAAGATCAACCTTGATAGCATAAAAACAGATAAAATTCTTTATCAAGAAGAATGGCTTAAAATGATTGAAGATAGTTATGAAGAACTATATGGTTTGATAGATTTGACTGATAAAACAAAAGAATTTGTTGAATGGTATACAGAGTATTGTCAATCTGTAAAAGTAGAATTAGAATCTTTAACTACCAAACAAGAGGTAAACTTACGTATATTATCTGCTAAGGAATTACTATTTACACAAGGCGCTAAGGAAGGCGATTTGAATAGTATTAGACAATATAGAAATATTGTGATTGAAAGAGTAGAACAATACCTGGATATGAGCCTTTATAGAGAAGAACAGCAAGTTGAAAGCCGTGTTAAGATTTTAAATTGGAGTGCAGATTTAAGAGAAATAGAGGACTATGATTCCATCATTAGAGAAGTTCAAAGCATTGAACATCAGCTTGATGAAATTCCTACAAATGAAGAACTTTGGGTAGCAGAAGATGAATCATTTGTGATTTATATGCAAGAAAAATACAAAGAGAAATTACTGCATCTTCCAGATAAATTATTTGAAGCCGATAATTTATATGAATTAGCGAAAATAATGGATTTTTATGCTTTCTATCAGTTAGATGGTAGTTCTTTTGAAAGAAATAAGTTTAGAGTTTTACTAAATTTTGAACATAAAGATGCAAGGTTCGTCAAAAATGAAGTTTACTGGTATTGTGAGTTATTAAGATCTACTGTGGGATTGGATGTTTATTTTGAAAATAAGGATTATTTTGTCGTTGAATACATTCCATATAATTTTGCCTCAATAAATAATTGGTCTGTAACGGATAAATTAACGGATCGAAAAAACTATCTTATGCAAATTAATTCTGGCGAATTTAAAAATAAAAGAAGTGAAGATTTTGATGATTTTGCTTATTATCAAAATGAAAAACAAATTTTAGTTTGGAATACACAACAGTTATGGTATGCTTTGCAATATGAATACCTTCCTATTTGTGTGCCTGGTTCTATTGCTGAGAAGACATTAAATCGCGCAAAGGAAATATTACGTGAAATCATTACAGATGATATGACATTAGAAGAAAAGATATTTACTATATTTACATGGTTCGGACAAAACGTTCAGTATGATCGTCATATGTATGATTATAATGACTCTAGTGATATGTACACATATCCAGACGAAAGAGCCTCTCAATTAACCTGTTTTTTTGCAGAAGGACCACTCCTTGATGGACTGTCAGTTTGTTGTGGTTATTCTAAAGCATATTTAATAATGCTTAGATTAGAAGGAATTGAGAGTTATCATATTTTAGTAAGATGTTGGGCTCTTAGAGGAAAAAATACTATTAACGCAAGAGATGATGGTGGATTTAATGGGTATGGATCACATGAATTTGTGTATATACGGTACAATGATAAATGGTACTATAGCGATCCAGAAAGAAGCGCAGTCGAAGTAAACCAAACGCTTCAATCTTATATGTTTTGTATGCTCCCTCCTGCTTATCAGGATTATGGCTATACTGTGTTTTTTCCAGAATTAGAATGGGGAGAAGATTTTCCTCCTATTTATTCACAAATTAACATTTCAGGAAAATGTAATTTTGTAAATACAATTGATGATGTTAAAGAGCTTATTGATTTAATTTCAGATAAACAAGAAAAATATCAGATTTCAATTTTATATGATCCTCGCCAATACAAGAATTGTTATGATGATGTTTCTGCATTATTAAATGAGGATATGAATGTTTTTTGGTTGAAACTTGATGAATGTCATGAAATTTTTATATATAATTAACTAAACAGTATACAGAGTTACGGTATATCACAAGGATATTTATTTTTCACTATTCTTATATAGGCAAATAAATATCCTTTTTCTTTTATATTTTATTATTTCTGGGGGACACTAATAATGTAATCTTTTAATATGCGGTGTACAAT
>JAIDMV010000096.1 GCA_029050385.1 Anaeroplasmataceae bacterium
CCTCTGTTTGTATCATTGATGAACTTAAAGATTTCTACACTTATCAAAATCAAGCCTCATCAGAACAATATATTGTTCAAGGAGAGTTATCTAATCTATTACTAGCTTTAACTGTAGGAATTGGGTTAAATGACCCTACAAATTTAAGCTTTACTGATATTGCCATACCTACAACGGAAGAGGCAAAACAAGCTTTAGTAAATAGTGAAATTATAAGAACTACAATATCTCAAAAGGTTCTAGACCAAGATACGGTTAGTATAGATCAAGATAGTGCCAATTTAGATACATCAAAGCATTATAATGAATATTCTGTTGGAATTCTTAGTAAAGTGGAAATACTGAATATCATTAGGGGTATTGAACTTCTAAATCCTGATAATGGTAGCTTTGATCATCTTGTTTTAGATGTTGGACAAATTTTGGCAATGCCTAATAAGGAAATTGTCTTAGAAGCCATTTCTGAATCAGATGTGTACCTATATATCATATCTCAAACATTAGGCGAAGATAAAGGTGCAGGAGTAAAAGCTTATCAATGGTTTACAACAACTTCTAGAACTGTAAATATTGATGGAGTAGAGTATGAATATCAATCCAACGATTATATGCCTGGAAGATATAATATTAACTATCCAACGGTTTCAAAAGAAGTATATACTTCATTTAGATTGTTAAAGAATTCCAAAATCATATGCGATAAAATAGATATTTTGGCTTTACAATATACTATGCAAACTTTATAAGATTTTTGAAATTAGGCAGGGTTTACCTGCCTTTTTTTGTTCGTTTAAATTGATGAAAAAAACTGAAAATCGCATTATAAATAAAATTTATAGAATTCATAGGTGAAAATGTCAAAATTACTATAATAAGGGCGTTTTTCAGTATAGTTTACCTTACATTTGACTTGTCAAGACAAAAACCGATAAAATTTATTTATAGAAAAACCCAAAAAAATTAAATAGAATAATAATGCTATTTACATATTGTTTTCATCATATTGAGGTGCTATTATTGAGGTACTTTTATCAAGCGTAGAAATTTTTAGGAGGTTATAATTATGAAAATCATCAAGAGAAGTGGAACAGAAGTTAAATTTGATATTAAGAAGATAACTGAAGCTATACGTAAAGCAAATAGTGAGGTTATGGAAAAGGAACAATTAGATGATGAAACGATTTTAGAACTTTCTAATAATGTTTTAAAAGCTTGTAAAAAGGCAAAGTATGCATTAGGAGTTGAAGAAATTCAAAATCTTGTAGAGAATGAATTAATGCGTATTCATGCATACAATGTTGCAAGAAAATATATTACGTATCGTTATAAAAGAGCATTAATCCGTAAGTCAAATTCTACGGACGAACAAATCTTAAGCTTGATTGAATGTAATAATGAAGAAGTAAAACAAGAAAATTCTAATAAGAACCCAACTGTAAATAGTGTTCAAAGAGACTATATGGCTGGTGAAGTTAGTAAAGATATCACAAAGCGTTTTTTATTGCCTGAAGAAATTGTGAAGGCTCATGAAGAAGGAATCATCCATTTCCATGACTCTGATTACTTTGCACAACATATGCATAACTGTTGTTTAGTAAATTTAGAGGATATGCTACAAAATGGTACAGTCATTAGTGAAACTATGATTGAAAAGCCAAAAAGCTTTTCTACAGCTTGTAATGTTGCAACTCAGATTATTGCTCAGGTTGCTTCTAGCCAGTATGGTGGACAATCTATTACTTTATCTCACTTAGCTCCATTTGTAGACATTTCTAGACAGAAGCTAATTAAGGAAGTTCGTCAAGAATTTGCTGAACAAGGCATAACTGCTACAGAAGAACAAATAGCTAAGGTTGCAGAAATGCGTGTAAGAAATGAAGTGAAGAAGGGTTGTCAGATGATTCAGTACCAGGTAGTTACTTTAATGACTACAAATGGACAAGCCCCTTTCGTAACTGTATATATGTATTTAAATGAAGTACCAGCAGGAAGACTTAGAGATGATTTAGCTATGATTATTGAAGAAATGCTTCATCAAAGAATTCTTGGTGTTAAAAATGAAAAAGGAGTTTATATAACTCCAGCTTTCCCTAAATTGATTTATGTTTTAGAAGAAAACAACATTTATCCAGAATCAGAATACTATTATTTAACAGAGCTTTCTGCAAAATGTACTGCGAAGAGAATGGTTCCTGATTATATATCTGAAAAAGTAATGAAGAACCTAAAGGTAAATGAGAATGGTGAAGGAGATTGTTATCCTTGTATGGGATGCCGTTCCTTCCTTACTCCAGATTCTACAATTCATTTAGGAAATATTGCCAATGCTCTAAATTATGTTGAAGGCAAAGGAAAATATTATGGAAGATTCAATCAAGGTGTCGTTACCTTGAATTTAGTAGATGTTGCTTGTTCCTCTGGTAAGGATATGAATAAGTTCTGGCAGTTGATGGAAGAACGTCTAGAATTATGTTATCGCGCATTAATGTGTCGTCATAAACGTTTACTAGGAACGCCTTCTGATGTTGCTCCAATTCTTTGGCAGCATGGAGGTCTTGCAAGACTAAAGAAGGGTGAAGTTATCGATCGTCTATTATTTGACGGATATTCTACAATTTCTTTAGGTTATGCAGGGTTAAGCGAGTGTGTAAAGTATTTAATTGGTGAATCTCATACAACTGAAGAAGGTTCTAAGTTAGGCTTAGAGATTATGCAAAAACTAAATGACGCTTGTGCTAAATGGCGTAAAGATACGAATATTGCATTTAGTGTTTATGGTACACCACTTGAGTCTACTACTTATAAGTTTGCAAAATGCCTTCAAAAACGCTTTGGAATCATTCCAGGTGTTACAGATAAGAACTACATCACAAACAGCTATCATGTCCATGTTACAGAGCAAATTGATGCCTTCAGCAAATTAACTTTAGAATCTAAATTCCAAAAGCTTTCTCCAGGTGGAGCTGTAAGCTATGTTGAAGTTCCAAATTTACAAAATAATATTCCTGCCGTTATCGCTTTAATGCAACATATCTATGAAACAATTATGTATGCTGAGTTAAATACAAAGAGTGATTTCTGTCAGTGCTGTGGATATACTGGTGAAATTGTAATTGAAACTGACGCAGATGATAAATTAATTTGGAAATGTCCAAACTGTGGAAATACAGATGAATCTAAATTAAATGTTGCACGTCGTACCTGTGGTTATATTGGTACTCAGTTCTGGAATCAAGGTAGAACTCAAGAAATTAAGGAAAGAGTTCTTCACCTATAATGAATTATGCAACGATAAAGAAATTTGATATAGCCAATGGCTTAGGAGTTCGTGTTTCTTTATTTGTCAGTGGCTGTACACATCATTGTAAAAACTGCTTCAATGCTGTTGCTTGGGATTTTAACTATGGCGAGCTATTTACTAAGAAAGTAGAAGATGAAATCATAAATGCATTAAAACAGCCAATGATTACAGGCTTGACTTTATTAGGTGGCGAGCCTATGGAACCCCAAAATCAAAAAGGGCTATATGAGTTTTTAAAGCGTGTGAAAAAGGAAGTTCCTAACAAGGATATTTGGTGTTATACAGGGTATACTTTAGAAACAGATTTATTAGAAGGTAAGGTTCATCT
>JAIDMV010000097.1 GCA_029050385.1 Anaeroplasmataceae bacterium
AACAAACTCAGTTAAATAAGCATCCAGTTTTTCTTTTTCTGGTAATACCTTATTTTCACGAATAAAGCTTGCGAGTTCTTTTCCAGCTTCATTCACCTTTAAATCTAAATATAATTGTTCCTCAAAGCGTGCTAAATCTTCTACTGCAATCTGATCTAATAAGCCACTCGTTAAGCAATATAAAATAATTGCTTCTTCTTCCATTGCTAAAGTCTTATGTAGACCCTGCTTCAAGATTTCTTGAGTTCTCTTACCACGGTCAAGTCTTGCCTTAGTTGAAGCATCCAAATCAGAACCAAATTGTGTAAATGCTTCAAGCTCTCTATAAGAAGCTAAATCTAGACGAAGTGTTCCAGATACCTTCTTAATTGCCTTAGTCTGTGCTGCACCACCTACACGGGATACAGAAAGACCAGGATTGATAGCTGGACGAATTCCTTTATAGAAATAGTCTGACTGCAAGAAGATTTGTCCATCTGTTATAGAAATAACATTTGTTGGAATATAAGCTGAAATATCTCCAGCCTGTGTTTCAATAATTGGAAGTGCTGTAATACTTCCTCCACCTAACTTATCAGACAATTTTGCTGCACGCTCTAAAAGTCTTGAATGAAGATAGAAAACATCTCCTGGATATGCTTCTCTTCCTGGTGGTCTATGTAACAATAATGACATTTCACGATAAGCAACTGCGTGTTTAGATAAATCATCATAAACGATTAAAACATCCTTGCCCTGAAACATAAAGTATTCAGCTAAGGAAACACCAGCATATGGTGCTAAATATAGTAATGGTGCTGGGTTAGAAGCAGATGCAGATACAATGATAGAATACTTCATTGCGTTATGACTCTTTAATGTTTCATAGACATTAGAAACTGTAGATTCCTTTTGTCCAATCGCAACATAAATACATATTACATCTTGTCCTGCCTGATTTAAAATGGTATCAATAGCAATTGCTGTTTTTCCTGTTTGACGATCACCAATGATTAATTCTCTTTGACCACGACCAATAGGTACTAATGCATCTAGAACCTTAATACCAGTTTGAAGTGGTGTATTAACACTACTACGGTCCATAACACCTGCAGCCTTCACCTCAATAGGTCTTGTCTTGGTAGCACGAATTGCACCATTGCCATCTAATGGCTGTCCTAATGGATTGATAACACGACCAATGAATTCCTCCCCAACAGGAATCTCTAATACTCTACCGCTACATTTTACAATGTCGCCTTCCTTAATCTTAGAGGAATCCCCTAATAGAATAACACCTACGCTATCCTTTCTTAGGTCTTGAACCATACCATATACATCATTCGGGAAGATTAAAAGTTCAGATGACATTGCATTGTCTAGTCCATATACTACGGCAATACCATCACCAACTTCTACCACACGACCAACATTTTCTGTATAAATCTGTTCCTTATAAGCCTTAATCTGTTCTTTAATAAGGCTTGATATTTCAGATAAATTAATATTTGGCATATATTTATCCTTTCCTATAGTGAATTCTTTAATTTTGTCAGTCTATTTTTCAAACTCATATCTAGGCTTTCCCCATTACAAATAATCTGTAAGCCAGACAAAATTTTAGGATTCACTGTATTTTCTATTTTAAGTTTTTTGTCTGGATAACGCTGTTCTAAGCTTTTTGTGACTTCCTTTAGTCTCTCCTTAGAAAGCTTCTCCGAACTAATCACTTCTATTTTCAATATTGAATTATAATCACTTAACATTTGATTATATTCTTCTGTGATTTGTTCAATTAAAACAAACCTGTCATTTCTTATAAGCACACACAAAAACTCTTTAAAGGTAGCATCCATACTATCAAATACTTCACGTACTACCTTTAGCTTTTCATTTATGTCAACTAAAGGGGAAGCTATCATTTTATAAAAATCCTTGTTTGCACTTATAACATCTAAGATTCCATTTAAGGAATCTAAAAATAGCTCTGTCTTTTTTTCTTCAATAGCTAATTCAAATAATGCTTTGGCATATTCATATTCAACCATGCTTATGCCCCCTTCAAAATCTCATCAACAACATCCATATATTTGTCTTGATCGATTTCTTTTGCTACAATCTTCTCTGCAGCAGCAAAGGCAATATCAACAATTTCTTTACGAATTTCCTTTTGCATGTTATTCTTTTCTTGTTCTAATTCGATTTCAAGATTTTCTAAGCGTTGCTTTGCCTCTTCTTTTGCTTCACTTATAATCTGTTCTCTTTTAACGTTACCATCACGCTCAGCTTTAGCTAAAATTTCTTGAACAGAAGCTTTTGCCTTTGCAAGTTCATCTGCTAATTCTTCCTCTAAAACCTTAGCATTTTCTTTAGAGTTTTTTGCATCCTCTAAGGCTTGATCTATAGCTTGTCTTCTTGTCTCTAAAATATGCGTAATAGGCTTCCATAAAAAGACACGAACTACAACAAATAAAAGAATTGTTGCACATAGCTGAATGAGTAAATCACGAATATCAGAGCCTGTAACCTTTAAATCCTTTAAAGGTCCTAAACAACTATTGACTGCCTCAGCAATCTTTTCTAATATCTCATTCATTGTTCTTAAGCATTGTCGGTTGACAATGTTCCTTTCTTTTATTTTACTTACCTAATAACATTAACGCAATAATAAAGCCATAAAGACCTGTTGTTTCTGAAACTGCTTGTCCGATAAGCATTGTAATTGTAATCTTACCTGAAGCCTCTGGTTGACGACCAATAGCTTCTACTGCTTTTGCAGCAACACTACCTTCACCTAGAGCAGCTCCAATACCTGTAAATACGGCAATGGCGGCACCAATGTATGCCATACCACTCTTAAAAAATTCATTGTAAGTACCAGCTGCTGCCTCTGCTAAAAAATTTGAAATAAATGTTAAAATTTGCATCTTCTTTTTCTCCTTAATCTAAACTAAATATTTTTTCTTCATCCTTTATTTTCATCGACGTGAAGATAATCGATAATACTACAAACACTGCTGTTTGTATTAAACCAAAGCCTATGTCAAATACAATATTAATAAACGGCATAACTGGAATGGCTGCCCATCCAAAAAAGCCTTTAATCAATAATGCGATAACCGATCCACTAATAATGTTTCCAAACAAACGTAAACACAAAGATATCGGTAAAGATATCTCACTAATTAGGTTCATTGGAAGCATTACAGGATTCGGATCTAAAAACCCCTTTAAATATCCTAAAATTCCATTTGATGCTATACCAGCACCTTGAATCACAAAGAAGGAACTCAATGCTAACGCCAAGGTAATCATTATATAGCTCGTTGGATTTTCTAGTAAAAATACTGCTGAAATATTTGAAAAGAAAATAAATATGGCAATACTCAAAAACCAAGGTGAAAAGGATTTCCACCTTTTCCCTATATTTTGTTTTATGAAGGTATTGATCATATCTACCAGCATCATAAATGGCACTAGCCATAATGGTGTTTTTTGTAAAGGGTCTACCTTTTTAATTTTAAAACTTAGTAAAATGAAAATAATGCACAAAACAACTACGATAATTAATGT
>JAIDMV010000098.1 GCA_029050385.1 Anaeroplasmataceae bacterium
ACAATATATTTCCACCATACATTTTTTCTGCAGCATCTAAAGCCATAACAGAATTCTGGCGACCTACTTCTATACGAAATTCATTACTAGGTAGTGGAATAACACCGCGAACTGCAATCGCAGGTAAGACTAATTTATTTTCTTCCATTTTACCATCCTTTCAGTCGTTAAAAAAATCTTGACAAATATAATATATATCATTTTTGGCACTTTTGCAAGTACTTTGCCAAAAATAATCTTATTTTTTAGAAAAAGGAAAGTCAAATGACCTTCCTTCCCTATCTTTTAAAGCATATTACTCAGTAGTCTTGGTAGTCTTCTTAGTTGTTGTAGTCTTTTTTGTAGTTGTAGACTTAGTCGTACTTGATTTTGTTGTAGCACTCTTTGTAGAAGACTTTGTAGTTGCTGATTTTGTTGAAGTCTTTGCAGCAGGTTTTGCAGCTTCCTTCTTAGGTGTTGCAGAACCAACCATAGTTGCATTAGAAAGCAATAAATCTACAACTCTTTGATAAGCGATATCGCTATAATATCTTTGAGCATTATTTCTTAGCATTACTTCCTTTTTGCTATTATGAGCCTTTGCATCTTCTTCTGCCTTAGCTTCAATATCTTCTTTTGTTGGAGTTAAATTTTCAACTTCAATAATCTTAGAAACAACTACATTAAATAATGCTTGACGCTTTCCTTGTTTTTCAGTATCCTCTTCAAACTTTTCCTTAGTAATGTTCATTAAACCTAAGAAAGTTTCAAATGGAATATTGTACATCTTAGCTTGTTGTTCATATTGTCCACGAACTTGAGAAATTCTTTCTTCCTCTAAAGCCTTAGGCATATCCACAACTGCATTATCTAATATCTTATTGATAATTTCATCTACTTGACGATCTTTTTCAGATTTTTCTCTAGAAGCCTCTAATTCAGCCTTCTTAGCCTTCTTCCAAGCATCAACAGTTTCAATATCAGTCAATTTTTGTTCTTTTACATATTCATCTGTAAGTTCAGGATAAATCTTATGTTTAACCTCATGAACAGTTACCTTGAATACTGCTGGCTTACCAGCTAAGGATTTCTCGCCATAATTTTCAGGGAAGGTTACATTGACATCCTTAACCTCATCAGCCTTCATTCCAATCATTTGATCCTCAAAGCCAGGAATAAACTGACCTGAGCCAATTTCTAATTCATAATTTTCTGCCTTACCACCAGGGAATTCAACTCCGTCAACACTACCAACAAAATCAAAGTTAGCAGTATCTCCTGCTTCAATAACCTGTTCTTTTTTAACCTCCATAGACGCATCCTTAGCCATAATAGACTTAATTGCAGCATCTACATCTGCATCACTAACAGTTAGGTTAGCAGCTACACACTCTACTCCTTTATATTGTGGTAGATTTACCTCTGGATATACATCAAAGGATAAAGAAACCTTAAATGGTTTGCCACGCTCTAGCTTTTCATCACTTTCAAAATTTGGTTCAAATGGACCAACAATTTCCTTAGCTAAATCTTGATCTTTATAGATTTCTTGAGCCTTGTTATTTAATACAACATTTATAGCTTCATCATATAAAGATTCAACTCCATACATTTTCTCATAAACAGAACGAGGTGCCTTACCTGCTCTAAAGCCCTTAATTGTGACTTTGGCATTACATTTTTCAAAAGCCTTGTCTAAAGCTTTTTCAAACTCTTCAGGTGTTATTTCAAAAACAACCTTATTACGACTATGTTCTAATTTTTCTACTTTCATATTACATCTAACGTGAACTAATGTTCACTCCTCCTAAAATATAAATATTTTAAGTACCAAAATTTGGTACAAACGCAACTAATATTATAGCATAAACTAAGAAAAAGTAAAGAAAAATGAAACAAATTCTAAAATTCCTTATACTATTTTCTGTTTCCTCCTATCTCCTACAAAAAATCAATCTATTTTATAAAAAATTTACTAAAAAAAGATAGATTTAGTGTATAATATATAAAGAAATCTAAGGAGGGATAAATTTGAAAAAAATATTAATCCTTACAACTGGAGGAACAATATCCAGTGTTCCATCTAAGGATGGTCTTGTACCAAAGAATTCCATAGATGTATTAAAATCTGTTTTTAAAGATGAGGATACCAAAATCGATATCTTAAGTATATTGGTTCTAGATAGTTCTAATATCCAACCAGAGGAATGGAAGATTATTGCAAGTAAGATTTATGAAAGTTTAGATCTATACGATGGTATCATTATAACACATGGAACGGATACTATGTCTTATACTGCTTCTATGATTACATTCATGGTGCAAAATCCAAACATTCCTATTGTTTTTACAGGTTCACAATTACCCATTTCTCATCCCTTGACGGACGCAGTAGATAACCTACACTGCGCCTTAGCTATGGCAAAGTCAAACATTCCAGGTGTTTTTTTAGCCTTTAATAGAAAAATCATATTTGCATCACGTTCTGTAAAAGCTAGAACCTCAAGCTTTGATGCCTTTGAATCCATTAACCTACATCCATTAGGTAGAGTTTCTGCAACAGGGCTTGTCATCCAGAAGGACATGATTCATAATACTAAAAAAGAACCCAAACTCGTCTTAGATATCAATACAAATGTTTTTTTACTAAAATTAACACCTACTACTCATCCTTCTATCATTCCTCTGCTCATATCATCAGGAATTGAAGGAATTGTTATAGAAGCCTATGGTGCTGGTGGAATCTCCTATATTAGAAGAGATTTCATAAAGGAAATTAAAAATGCAATTGCATTAGGAATTCCTATAGTAGTTAGTAGTCAATGCCTATATGAACGTTCCAATTTCAATATCTATGAAGTAGGAACCAAGGTCATTGCAAGCGGAGCAATTGAAGCCTATGATATGACTACTGAGGCTGCAGTAACAAAACTTATGTATGCATTAGGACAAACGCAAAATCTAGCTGAAATTAAAAAGATATTCTTAACTCCTATTGCTAACGAAATTCATCCTGATGCATAAAAGGACAAGTCAAGCTTGTCCTTTTTATAATCCATAAATATACTATTCTACCTTATACTTATACAACCTAGATGGGCGATGTCCACCATCATTTTTAAATTTTTCCGTTGAAATTACCTTATCTTTAATAGTTCTTCTAAAAACTGAATCAATAAGTTTTTTTCCTAGAATCGCTTCATAGACCAATTGGAGTTCCTTTAAAGTAAATTCCTTGGGCAACATATGATAAACAATATCCTCTGTTTGAATCTGAGTTTTTAAATATTCTAACGCTGTAGCAATGACCTTTAAATGATCAAAGGCTAAATATGCATTTTCTATTTCTTGATAACTAATAATTCCATAAGTATCTATTGTTCTTCTGACCTTACAGCTAAATCTCTTGGATGCATTTTTAAATTCAATCGTAACTATATCTTGTTTTTGACTTAATGTTAAATCAAAAAAGCTTGCTTTAGGTTTTAGGTCACTTGCTATCGTCGATTTATCAATTAGTCCTAAAAAGCTAACAGAAAGTACTCTTCCCCTGATATCTCGATCAATATCAGAAAATGTATGAAATTGATTTAAATAGACATCCTCGATGTTTGCCTCTGTAAAAAGGATTCTTTTTGCTGAATCTAAAAGCTTTTCATCTAAAGAAAGAAAGCCTCCTGGAATACAGTAACGATTCATAAAAGGAGCTGTTTCTCTTTCTACTAAAAGAATACTAAAGCTTTTCCCATTCTTTTTACGATAATTTTGAGTTTCAATATCACTTACACTAAATAAAGTGATATCCGTAGTAATGCTCATCTTTTCATAATCATCACTGCTATAATTTTTTAAAAACTCTTCATCAGAGGTATAGTGTTGTTCTCTATATTCTTGGTATTCCTTTGTATAAATTTTTCTTTCTTGAATATACTTCAAAACCTTAGAATCTAATATATGAGATACCGCATCATAGTTGTTATTACTTACACAATCCCTTATATATGAAGAATTAAAACCTTCAACTTCTATATCTACAAGTTCTATTTTACCTTTATGATTTTGATATTTTTCCAATACTCCTTTGAGTTCTATATCCTTACGTACGATAACAAATAAATTGTAGGTGTCTAAAATATATTCATATCGTTTCCATGTATCAAAATGAAGGAGATTATCGCTTCCCATAATAAAGTAAAGCTCATCTCCTTTATAGAGATTTTGTAAATAATCTAAACTTCGATATGTACAGATTAAATTGTTTTTAAATTCATAGTCACAAAGAATAACCTTAGGATGATTTTGAAACATCAAATTTAGCATATGGATACGTTCTTCTCCTTTTGCTAAATTACTTTTCTTATAAAAATTTCCTGTGGGTAACAAGATGATACGATCAAATCCATAGTTATCCAATAAATTTAAAACGATTTGTTTGTGAACCAAATGACAGGGGTTAAATGAACCACCATAGACTCCTATTTTCATAATTCTTCTAATTCCTTCACATAAAGATTATAGGAAGTATCAGAACTCATTCTTAAATCACCTCTTGGAGACAAACTAATCGTGCCAACCTTAACCCCATCTGGCATACAATTTCTCTTAAATTGTTGTGTAAAGAAACGTTTAATAAATGTCGTTAAATACTTCTTAATATCTTCTTTAGGATATTCAAAGGTTTGACATGCTAAAAAATAAAGTTTTTTTACACTAGCTCCATACCGCATGAAGTGATATAAAAAGAAGTCTTGAATGATATATGGTCCCACACTAGATTCACTCTTTTGTGTGATTTTGCCATCTGCATCTGGTGGTAACAATTCTGGAGAAATTGGAGTATCCAAGATATTAGATAATGTTTCTTTCAATACTCCTTCTTCTAAATCATCTCTAACCTTCGCAATTAAAGTCGTAACAAGCGTCTTAGGAATGGATACATTGACTGCATAGTTTGACATATGATCTCCATTATAGGTATCCCATCCTAATGCAATCTCAGATAAATCTCCTGTACCTATTACAATTCCTCCTACCTTATTTGCATAATCAAATAAGATTTGAGTACGCTCTCTTGCCTGTGCATTTTCATAGGTTACATCTAAAATACTTGGGTCATGGTCAATATCCTTATAGTGCTGGATACAAGCATCCTTTATGGATATTTCTTTAAAAGTAGCTTGGGCAGTTTTGATGAGCTTTACAGCATTTTGATAGGTTCTGTTGCTGGTTCCAAAGCCAGGCATGGTAATCGCATGAATATTAGAAGCAGGAAGACCTAATACCTTGGCTACTCTTAAACATATTAAAAAGGCTAAAGTGGAATCAGCTCCTCCACTAATTCCTATAACCATTTTAGCATTTCCTAAATGCTTTATTCTTTTAGCTAGACCATAGGTTTGAAGATTTAAAATTTCTTCTAAAGCATCTTTATCTTTCGTAACAAAAGGAGTTTTTGTATATTTTTTAGATAAAGT
>JAIDMV010000099.1 GCA_029050385.1 Anaeroplasmataceae bacterium
TAACATATGAGTGAGAAAACAATCCGCAATGTAGCTGTTTTAGGACATCAAGGAAGTGGTAAAACTTCTTTAGTAGAGGCTCTATATTCTGTAGCAGCTGAACGGCCAAAAGGCAGTGTAGAAAGGAAAAACACAGTAAGTGATTATTTGGCAGAAGAACAAAACAGATTAGGCTCTGTAAGACTATCTGTTGTTCCTGTAGATACAGAAAATTGTACAATCAATTTAATTGATATCCCTGGTAATGATGATTTTATAGGAGAAGCCATCTCTGCAGTGCATGTAGTGAAAGGTGCAATTTTAGTTATGGATGCTTCTAGCGGAGTAGAAGTTGAAACAATTAAGCATTGGAATCTTTTAAGAAAAAAGAATATTCCTACCATCATATTCGTAAATAAAATGGATAAAGAAAATGTTATTTTTGATCATATTTTATCAGAGATTCGTGAAAAGCTTGGGAAAAATGCCATACCATTTTGTTATCCAATGGGACATAATGATGATTTTGATGGTTTTGTGAATGTAGTTACTTTAAAGGCCAGAAAATATAATGGTCATGATTGTGAGGATGCAGAAATCTACGATGATAAGAAATTAAAGGTTTTTGAGTTGAACAATATGATGGTTGAGGCTGTTGCACAAACATCAGAAGAACTATTAGATAAATTTTTTATGGGTGAAGCTCTAACTCAAGAAGAAATTCAAAAGGGTTTGCGTTCTGGTGTACTTGCAGGTGAATTGATTCCTGTTTTAGTAGGCTGTGCAACCAAAAATATAGGTATCCATACCACACTAAAAATGCTAGAAGATTATTTACCAAATCCATCAGATTTAAATCCAATCATTGGTTATGATGCTTCATCAAATGAAGTACCTCGTAAAACATTAAATGATGAGCCTTTTTCAGCATTTGTCTTTAAGACGTATGTAGATTCTTATTCTGGGACAACAAGCATTTTTAAAGTAAATTCAGGAGTTTTAACAGCTGGTGATGAGGTCTTAATTTCAAATACAAATAAGACTTTTACTGCAGGTCAGCTCTTTAAAATTTGTGGAAATAAACAAACTGCTGTTCGTAAACTGATGGCAGGAGAAATTGGTGTAATCAATAAAATAGAAGGTTTAGAGACTTCTATGACTCTTTGTTCTCCTAAAAATTTTATCAAGTATCCAGAAATTGAATTCCCTGGTGCAGTTTATTTTAAATCCTTAGAAGCAAAGAGTAAAAGCGATGTAGATAAGCTAGGCAGTGTTTTAGCGAAGATGATGCTAGAAGATAAGTCCTTAGAGGTAAGAAGAAATATTGAAACCAATCAGCTTCTTTTAGGTACTTTAGGGGTAGGGCATTTGACCTACATATTAGAACGTATGAAAAATGCATATAAGCTAGACGTTTCAACCAGTGAATACAAAGTGGTATACCGTGAAACAATTAAAACTTCAGCTCATGGTACAGGAAGATATATTAAACAAAGTGGTGGTTCAGGCTTTTATGGAGTTGTAGAAATGGATTTTTCACCAGCTAAGGAAAATACATTTACAGAAGAAGTATTTGGCGGTACGGTTCCTAAAAACTATTTTCCAGCAGTGGAAAAAGGATTTAATGAGGCTTGTGAAAAAGGTCTTTTAGCAGGATTTCCAGTAATAGGAATTCATGCTTGCTTAAAGGATGGAAAATACCATGCAGTAGATTCTAATGAACTATCCTTTAAGATGGCTTCTATCCTAGCTTTTAAGGATGCCTATTTAAAATGTAAACCAGTTATCTTAGAACCTATTCTACAGGTAACTATAACAGTTCACAGTGATGATGTGGGAACCATTCTTTCTGATTTAAATTCTAGAAGAGGAAGAATTACAGGAATGGAGATTAATTCTGTGAAGGATCAAAAAATAACGGCTTTAGTTCCTGAACGTGAAATCTTAGAATATGTAAATGATTTAAAATCAATGACTCAAGGAAGTGGTTATTTCTATCAGCAATTTTTTAACTATGAAGAAGCGCCAAACCACATTCAAGAAAAAATATTAAAAGAGACACAATAAGGTATTTTTAAAGGGACACTTTTCTTTATACTTAAGTGTCCTTTTCTTGTATATCCTAAATTTTTTTGATATACTATTTATATTATTAAGGAGGCACATTTATGAAATCAAAAGTATATTTTACAAGAAGAACAGATTGCGATGGACTTTTAGAATTATATAAGGCATTAGGCTTTACATTAAAGGGAAATGTTGCAGTTAAACTCCATTCAGGTGAAAAGGGAAATCAGAACTTTGTGAAGCCTGAATTTGTACGTCCAATCATTGAGCATGTCGGTGGTACTGTAGTTGAATGTAATACGGCTTATGAAGGGGCAAGAAACACAACAGATAAGCATCTTGAGTTGATGAAATATCATGGTTGGACAAAATATTTTAGAGTAGATATTTTAGATGCAAAAGAAGATTTAGAACTTGCAATTCCAAAGGGGAAAACCATCCAAAAGAATCTTGTAGGGAAAGATATTACAAAGTATGATTCAATGCTTGTATTATCCCATTTTAAGGGACATCCTATGGGGGGCTTTGGAGGAGCAATCAAGCAATTATCCATCGGATGTGCTTCCTCAGCAGGTAAGGCATATATTCATTCAGCAGGTATTACAACAGATCAAACAAAGCTTTGGGATAATGTAGCTAAGCAAGATGCCTTTTTAGAATCTATGGCAGATGCTGCCTTATCCGTAGTAGATTTTTTCAAAGGAAATGTTGTATATATTAATATGCTTGTGAATCTATCTGTAGACTGTGATTGTTGTGCAGTTGCAGAAGATCCTTGTATGCAGGATATTGGAATGATGATTTCTTTAGATCCTCTTGCAATAGATCAGGCTTCTATTGATATGGTATATCAATCAAAGGATAGAGGAAGAGATCATTTTGTTGCCAGAGTTGAGCGTCAGCATGGTCTACATACCCTTGAAGCTGCAGAAGAAATCGGCTTAGGCTCAAGGGAATATGATTTGATTACAATTGATTAGAGATAAATCATTATAAAAAATTATATTTGATTTAAACTATAAAAAAGGAAGCGATAATATGTGTACTGCTGTCAGCTACAAAACAAAGGATTTCTATTTTGGAAGAACGTTAGATTATGATTATTCCTATCATGAGGAAGTAGTCATAACTCCAAGGGGATATACTTTTGATTGGAAGAGTAAATATGCAATTATAGGTATGGCTTATGTTCAAAATGATTATCCTCTTTATTATGATGCTTGTAATGAAAAAGGTCTTGCAATGGCAGGATTAAACTTTGTTGGGAATGCAGTCTATTTTGAAGAACAAGCGGATAAAATGAATGTTGCTCAGTATGAGTTTATTCCTTATATTTTATCTACCTGTGCTACAGTGAAAGAAGCAAGAAAACTTCTTAAAGATATGAATATCACGAATAAGAGTTTCTCCAAAGCCTTGCCTGCATCTCAGCTTCATTTCATTTTAGCAGATGATAAAGAAGCCATTACCATTGAATCTGTTGCAGATGGATTAAAGGTTTATGATAATCCTGTAGGTGTTTTAACGAATAACCCACCTTTCCCATTTCAGTTATTGGAACTCAATCGCTATATGGCCTTAACTCCTGAAACACCTGAATCTACCTTTTGTAAAGAACTCCAGTTTAAGCCTTATAGTAGAGGAATGGGAGCCATTGGTTTACCAGGAGATTTATCCTCAACCTCAAGGTTTGTAAGAGCCGCTTTTGTAAAATTGAATTCTAAATCTCTTGAAACAGAAGAGTCTAGTGTTAGTCAGTTTTTTCATATTCTAGGTTCAGTAGATCAGCAAAGAGGCTGCTGTATATTAGAAAACGAATCCTATGAGATAACCATTTATACATCTTGTATGAATACAACCAAAGGAATCTATTATTACACTACTTATGATAATCATCAAATCACTGCGGTGTATTTGCATCATGAAAATTTAAATGAGGATAAACTGATTCGTTATCCTTTAATTCTTTCTCAAAGAATCTGTAATCAAAATTAATTTAGTAGGAGTAAAAGCAGTATGAATAAGTTATCTTTACATAAGACTCAGGAATGGACAAGAGAAATTTTAAAGGATTATTTTATTGTTGATGGAAATACTTTAACTGCAGAATTGTATTATGATACCTTTGCAGAGTTGATTGACCAGAATATGGGCAATGATAAAGTAGAAAAACTTAACGAAATACTCTTTGATAAAATCAATGAGATTTTAACCTTAGTTCCTAGAAAATATCAAATTCATTTTTTGATACATATTAGAGACTTAGGAGAGTATGAATTTGAAGAAGTAGAACGAATCTTAAAACAAAATCTAATGCTAAAAATCTATGGATTTACATTAGAAAGAAAAAGAAGACATATCACAAGTCTTTCTTTACTTTTTGGTGGTGTTCTTTTATTATTGGCAAGCTATTTCTTAAGTCGTTTAGAATGGCCACAGATTATTTTTGATGTGATTAATATTAGTGGTACACTTCTTGTATGGGAAGCGGCAGATGTCAGTTTGATAGAGCGTAATGAAGAGATTAAAAAAGTAAAACAATATGTTACAAAGTTTAAAGATATTCGTCTTGTTCAAGATGAGCCAAAAAAAGAATAAATAAAAAACTGTGAATTTCTAAAACATTCACAGTTTTTTCATGAAAATTAATTTTCTATTTTCTGATATAAAAATTGTTCTGGACCTGTGTCCTTCATAAGAAGGGTTTTATCTTTATATTTAAATAAAAATAAAGTAAACATATACAAATCTCCGATACATCCACCTACATGAATAGAAAACAGAAGAGACATCAGAAGAAATAAAGTACCATCCAAAAAGTAAAACCAATTCACTAAACCACCAAATAAAAGACTAAATACTGCAAATGGTGCTATTAGTGCTATCATAGAAGCTTTACGATATACATAAATATTAGGTACTCCACAATACGCACAGCTCCAGCTGATACCAAAGGTAAGCTTCTGTTTGGTAAGAGCTTTATAAGCTATACCATGAACTAGCTCATGTAGCACCATATAAAGTATCATAGCTACTGCCAGTCCTAATAAATATAGTGAAGTTCGATAGGAAAATTCAAATTCAAACTTCTTTGTACAGAAGTAGATTGGTAAGAGAATAGCTAGTGGTATTAGTGTTAATATTAAAGAAAATAAAGTGAGTATTAAACCAGTTTTTTTATCTTTGGCATCAATATGGAAAATCTCATTATAGCCTTCTGGTAATATTTCTTCGTAATTTTTTGACATAAAATTCACCTCATATTATTATTTTATAATAAGTAACAATCTTTGTCAAATTTCTGTAAAATTATTGTATTCATGCTTGTAGTATTACCAACGTATATAGGCATTATACCAAAAAAA